>JBOGDY010000072.1:0-9107 GCA_050742955.1 Actinomycetes bacterium
CGAACGGACACGAAACCTCCAAAATTCGCGGGGGCGCAGAGGCGCCTCACTGATAAGGACCCCCGCCGCATCAGCCAAGTGACCGGTCCCGCCGGACGTTCTCCGACCTGCCGGTTCCCCGGACACATCCAGCCGAGGTACGGCGGCTGGCGCCGACGACACCGCGCCGCATGTTGCGGATTCTTCCGAGTGCCGACGAAAGTTGTCCTGGTCGATCTGTCGATCCGGGCCTGGTCCGTTCGTAGCCAGGATGAGGGACGGGAAGTGCCCGCCCACGGTGAGGAGCGCCATGACGCAGTACATGCTGTCCGTCCACAGTGTGGCCGGCGGGTCCCGCGAGCCAATGACCGACCAGAAGATGCAGCAGTTCTTCCAGCAGATCAACGCCCTCGAGGAGGAGATGAAGTCGGCCGGCGCCTGGGTGCTCGCCGGGCGCCTGACCGAGCCCGACACGGCCACCGTTGTGCGGATGTCCGGCGACGAGGTACTGACCACCGACGGCCCTTTTGTGGAATCGAAGGAGCACCTCGGCGGCTTCTACATCATCGACGCTGCCGACCTTGACGCCGCGCTCGCCTGGGCGTCCAAGACGACCGGCATCGTCGGGGCCCCCATCGAGGTCCGTGCACTCTGGGACGAACGCGGGGCCTGAACTGTGTCAACGCCGCGGACGACGCGGACGCCGTGAGCGAGATCGGCAAGGCCGACATCGGCCGGGTGTTCCGCGAGGAGTCCGGACGATCCATGGCCACCTTGATCCGTGTCTTCGGTGACATTGACGTCGCCGAGGACGCGGTCCAGGAGGCGTTCGTCATCGCTCTGCGCAAATGGCGGGATGAGGGACTGCCGCCCAACCCGGGAGGTTGGATCACGACGACCTCCCGCAACTGCGCGATCGACCGGCTGCGCCGCGAGGCGCGCGGACGGGAGCTGCTCCGCGAGGTCACCAGACTCCGGCGGGGCGACGACGACCCCGCCCCCGAGGAGGTGGGCCCGGTGGAGGACGACCGGCTTCGGCTGATCTTCACCTGCTGCCACCCGGCACTGTCCACCGAGGCGCAGGTGGCGCTCACGCTGCGCCTGCTCGGAGGGCTGGGCACCGACGACGTAGCCCGTGCCTTTCTCGTCGCCCAGACGACCATGGCCCAACGCCTCGTCCGCGCCAAACGCAAGATCAAGGTGGCGCGGATTCCCTACCGGGTGCCGGTGGAGCACGAACTGCCCGACCGGCTTCGCCCCGTGCTGACCGTCATCTACCTCATCTACAACGCAGGAGCGGACAGCCCGGGCGCCGGGCAGACCCCAGGAGACGAACTCCGCGGTGAGGCGATCCGACTCGCCAGGATGCTCTCCTCGCTGATGCCTGATGAGCTCGAGGTCGCGGGCCTCCTTGCCCTCCTGCTGCTGAGCGAGTCCAGGCGCCGTGCCCGGTTCGCCGCCGATGGCTCGCTCGTCCTGCTCCGACATCAAGACCGAAGCCGATGGGACGGAACGCTGATCGAGGAAGGCCAGGCGATCGTGCGTGCCTGCCTGCGCCGCCACCGGCCCGGCCCCTACCAGCTCCAAGCCGCCATCAACGCCGTGCACGCCGACGCGGGCTCGGTCGAGGAGACCGACTGGTCCGAGATCGTGGCGCTCTACGACCAACTGGTGACCGTCGCACCGACCCCCGTCGTGATGCTCAACCGGGCCGTCGCCGTCAGTGAGATCGACGGACCGGCCGTGGGGCTCGCCCTGCTCGACGACCTCGACCTCGACGGCTACCACCCGTTCCACGCCACCCGGGCCGACCTGCTGCGCCGCCTGCACCGGAGCACCGAGGCCGCCGACGCCTACAGGATGGCCGCATCGCTGGCACCGACGGCGGCCGAGCGCAACTTTCTCGCCGGCCAGGCCCAAATGCTGTCAGGCCAAGTGCCATGAGGAAGCCTCGTCGTCGGGTCGCGCGAGGCGAGGCCCGGCCAGGTGGCCGTCACGCGATCCGGGAGCGCCACAGCAGCCAGACGAAGTAGGGCGCGCCGACCACTGCGGTCAGTAGCCCGGCGGGCCCGGGTGTCGAGCACGAAGGTCACCCCGGGGCCTGAGTTGCCGGTCAGCCAGTTGGCCACTCAGGGTGGTGACGGAGGGGCACCGGCTTCGGGGCGCGATTACCAACATCGCCCGGTCCAGCCCGCGAGTGCGCGGCCAAGCACGCCCGATCCCCTCGCCGGACTCCGCTCTGTTGCCAGGCCACTGTCACCGGCAAGGGTCACGAGGGCCCCTACGACCTCGCGCCCGGGGACGCGTCAGCTTGGTGAGCCAACGGCCGCGGTTGATATCTCGTCGAGGCTCCGCCCGACGATGTCAGGTTCGGTGAAGTGGTCCGGGTACGGCGCCCCACGCCGATCCAGCCACGCGGCGTGCATGCCGGCACGCTTGGCCCCGTCGACGTCCCATGGATGCGCGGCGACCAGCAGCATCGCCGCGAGTGGTGTGCCGCACTGCTCGGCTGCGTACGCATAGGCCTGCCGGGCCGGCTTCCATGCCCCCGCGTCCTCGACGCTCATGAACCGCTCGAACAGGTCGGATACACCGGCCGTGGCGAACATCGCCTCGGCCAGCGTGGTCGAGCCGTTGGTGAGCGTGACCATGCGCATGTTTGCCTCAGCGAGCATCTGAAGCCCGTCGACCACGTCCGGGTGCAGCGCCAGCTCGCCGAACCCCGTCATGACGTGCCGCACCGCAGCGTCGACACCGCGGTCCAGGCCCTCCACCGAGGTGAACAGACCGCGGAGGACCCCTTCTCCTACTGCCGCGAAGCCGGCATTCACCCCCACGGTGGTGAGCGCGAAACCGTCGCGCAACAGCGACGCAAACCAGGTCTGCATCAGGGCGCTGGGCGCTCCGACGTCGGTGAACCGGTCGGCCAGCGGCGCCATGTCGGACAGAGTCTCGTTGACGTCGAACACCACGACGTCCGGATGGAAGCCCATACGGCCGCCGTACCCGCTGGGGAGTCTCGGCACTCCTCCCGCGGCAACCAACTCGCGCGCAACACCATCGGCAGGCGCGGCTGTGACCGTCACCCGGCCAGGGCGGCCCGACCCGGGTCCGAGGGGGCCCCTGGCCTGCCCTGGGCTGCGGCTGGCTGTAAGGAACCGGCAACATGTCTGGGTCAGCATGAGATGCGCGGCCCGCGGGAAGTCGGCGTATGAAGCGACCTCAAGGGCAACAAGGGCACCCAGCAGTACACGATCCCGCCCGGCGTCGACCTGGACCGGTACGCCACGGTGGTCATCTGGTGCCGGGCGTTCACCGTCGCCTTCGCCAAGGCGCCTCTAGCGAGCTCCTGATGGGCTACGACCTGGTCGTCGTCGGCCTGGGATCGGGCGGTTTGGTCGCCGCCGAGTTCGCCGCCTCGCTCGGACTCAAGGTCGCCGCGGTGGAACGCGATCGGGTCGGCGGGGACTGCCTGTGGACCGGGTGCGTGCCATCCAAGACGCTGCTGGCCTCGGCCAAGGTCGCACACCACATGCGGACCGCGGACCGGTACGGCCTGCCGTCCGTCGATCCCGCCGTCGACCTGGCGCGGGTGTGGGCGCGCGTCCGGTCCGTCCAGCAGGACATCGCGTCCAGCGACGACGACCCGGCCCGCTACCGGGCGATGGGCATCGACGTGGTCTTCGGCGAGGCGACGCTGGTCGGGCCGCACGCCGTGCGGGTCGACGGGCGCACGCTGCCCACCCGGTTCACCCTGCTCTGCACCGGCAGCAGGCCCGCGATCCCGCCCATCCCGGGGCTGCCCGAGGCCGGCTTCCTGACCAGCGAGACCCTCTTCACGGTCAAGGAGCCACCCCGCAGCTGCGTCATGATCGGCGGCGGGCCCATTGCCGTGGAGATGGCCCAGGCGCTGGCCCGGCTCGGCGTCCGGGTGCACCTGCTGCAGAAGGGGGACCGGATCCTGACCCGCGACGAACCGGAGCTGACCGACCTGCTCACCGCCACGTTGCGCGCCGACGGCGTCGACATCGACCTCGGCGTTGACACCGACCGGGTCCACGTCAACGACCGGTCCAAGATCGGCGAGGGCAGACAGGAGGGCCGGCACCGTCGGTGGGAGGGTGCGGAGATCCTGGTCGCGGCGGGGCGCGAGCCCACGACCGACGGGCTCGGTCTGGACGCGGTCGGGGCGGCAACCGGCCCGCGGGGCGTCACCGTGGATGACCGGCTGCGAACGAGCTGACCGCCCGACGCCCCTGCCCGCACGGCCGTGCGCGGCCGCCGGTCGTCCGCGGTCCGGACCGCTGGTCTCGTGCATGTCCTCTCCCAACCGTAGCGATCGATCAAGGGCGCCCGCTCGACCCCGAGTGATGTGGGGCCGAGCAGGCGCTCTGCGTGATTTCCGGGTGTGGCGCCGCGGCTCAGGCGACGCGCGTCACCTTGATCTTGGCGACGGCACGATCGACGTCCCAGCCGTGGAAGGCGGGGATCAGGTCGACCCCGCCAGCGATACCCGGGTGGTGGGTGATGACGCCGCCCTCGGCGAGCGCAGGGTTCGTGGTGCCGGTGCCCGTCTCACCGGTGGGGGACCGGATGCCGACCAGGCCCTGGCAGGGTGGCACGATGTCGCCGAAGTCCTCGGTGTTGACCTCGGTGCCCGCGTCGTAGCCCGCCGTGCCCACCCGCACCCGGTCGCCCACGTCACCCGGCAGCCGTAGCCCGTCGACACCGGTGAACCCGTCGTTGGTGCAGATCAGCATGGACACCCACGACAGGTACCGGGCACCCTCGGACGCCTCGATCGTGAAGGTGACCGATTGGTCGAACTGCGCGGCGCCGGGGACGCCGCGGCCGACCAGCGGGGCGGCGGCGGCGACCACGTCGGCGACACCCCCGGTGTTCAGCAGGCTCGTGTGCAGCGGGGCGAGGTTCCCGTTCTCGGCGATCTCCTGCACACCCAGGCTGGCCGGCTCTCCCACCTCGAACACCTCGACCGAGCGGCGATGCGTGGCCACGAGTGGCGGGGTGAGCGGCTGCCCGGCGAGGCGGACCTTGATGGTCACCTCGTACAGCCGGGGTTCGTCGTCATCGGCGTGCGCTGGGGCCACCAGCAACCCGCCGACGGCAATCAGTGCCGCGGTCAGCGCGGCGACCCTGGTGGTCCCTCTCATGGCGCAGTCCTCCCTCTGCTCGGTACCAGGCGGCAGTCCGGGCCACCCGGAACCGACGCTAGGTGCGGGTTCTTTCCGGGTGCTTACGTGCAGCGGTCGGCGATCGAAACTCACAAGGGGACGGAGACGGCGAACCGCGCCCCCACCGCGCCGCTTTCGGCGCTGATCCGTCCACCGTGCTCCTCGACGATGCGCCGCGCGATGGCCAGGCCCAGCCCCGCCCCGGGCCCGTGCCGGGCCGGGTCGGCCCGGAAGAAGGGCTCGAACACCAGGGTCAGGTTCTCCTGCGCGATCCCGCCGCCGGTGTCCTCCACCTCCATCTCGAGGCACTGCTCCGTGCTGGTCACGGCGAGCCGGACGGTGCCGTCGGCGGGGGTGTGCTGCACCGCGTTGATCAGCAGGGTGTGCAGGACCCGCTCGATCCGGGGTGAGCAGGTCAGCTCGGCGGCCCCGTCCACGTCCGTGACCAGCCGCAGGCCCTTCTGGGCGGCGTCGTGGGCGACCGCGGCGAGTGCGCTGTCGACCAATGTCCCGACCCGGGCCCGGCGGGTCTCCACCGCGATGGCGCCCGCCTCGAGCTGGGCGAACTCGAACAGGTCGTCGACCAGCCGGCTGATCTGCGCCACAGCGGCGCGCATCTCGCCGGCGTAGCGCCGCAGGCTGACCGGGTCCTCGACCACCTCGTCGGCCACCGCCTCGACCATCGCGCGCAGGCTGGCCAGCGGGGTGCGCAGGTCGTGCGAGACGGCGGCGATCAGGTCGCGGCGGACGTCCTCGGCGTGCCGCTCACGCTGGTGCGCGTGCTGGAGCCGGTCGGCCATGTCATCGAGGGTGCGAGCCAGGGTGGCCAGCTCGGGGCCGGCGTCGCGGACGTCCGTGCCGCGTTCCCAGGTGGTGCGCGCGGTCAGGTCGCCCTCGCCGAGGCGTTGAGCCGTGCGACCAAGCCCAGCGATCGCGTCGGTGGTGGTGCCGGACAGGATGAGGGCGGCCGCCGCGCTCACCGCGAGGGAGTAGATCAGCAACGTTGTGAGCAGGGTGGCATCGTGTCGGCTGACGAACATCGCGGCGGTGAGTGCGGCCAGGTTCGCCAGGGCGAACGCGACCGCGAGGATCGCCACAGCGCCGAATCGCTGTCCAAGGGTCGCCGCACGCAGCAGGGGGCGGACGGCGGCCGCGACGAACAGGGTGGCCACCGCCGCGGGAGCCAGCAGGGACAGCAGGTGGGTGATCCCCGACGCATCCATGCCGGTCAAGGCGGCGACGCCGGAGGTGCCGGCGGCGCCCGCGGCGGCCACCACCGCCGGCAGGATCAGCATGCGCCACCGTCCGGTCATGGCTCGAACCGGTAGCCGACGCCCCAGACGGTGAGCAGGTGGCGCGGAACGGCCGGATCGTCCTCGATCTTCTCCCGCAGCCGTCGCACGTGCACGGTGACGGTGGAGCTGTCCCCGTCCCAGGCGAAGTCCCAGACCTCGGCGAGCAGCTGCTGGCGGGTGAACGTCCGGCCCGGGTGCTCGCCGAGGAAGGCCAGCAGGTCGAACTCCTTGCGGGTCAGCGACAGCGGCCGGCCGCCGCGGGACACCTCACGGCGGCCCTCGTCGACGACCAGCTCGCCGTAGCGGCGGACCGCGGATTCCGTGCCGTTCGGGCTGCTGCCCGTCCGGCGAAGCACCGCACGCACCCGGGCCACCACCTCGCGAGGAGAGAAAGGCTTGGTCACGTAGTCGTCGGCGCCGATCTCGAGGCCGACGACCCGGTCCGTCTCGCTACCCCGGGCGGTGAGCATGATCACCGGGGTGTCGGCCCGGCTGCGCAGCTGCCGCAGCACCTCGTAGCCATCGACCCGCGGCAGCATCAGGTCAAGCAGGACGAGATCGGTGTCCGCGGCCACCAGCCGGGCCAGGGCTTCCTCACCGTCCGAGGCGACCGACACGTCGAAACCCTCCCGTTGGAGATAGCGCGCCAGCACCTCCCGGACCATCGGCTCGTCGTCGACGACGAGAACCCGGGGCGTGCGCTCGCCGGTCACGACCCCATGATGGCCCCTAGACCTTGCCGATCCCTTACCGAACGGCCTCACCCCACGACGGCCTTCCGCCGCGCCACCGCATGGTTCATGCTGGCGTGACAGGGGCACGGTCGGGATCCTTCCCGCGTACGGGAAGGGTGGGTCGCCGACGGCGGGTTCCCGCCGCGTAGGGAGGAACCCCCATGACGGCCACCGATCCAGCACCGCCGGCCCCCCGGACCAAGGTGGACCGCGACGAGGTCTTCGTGGAGTACACGAAGTCGATCTGCCCGGTGTGCAAGGTGGTCGTGGACGGGCAGGTCAACATCCGCGGCGGCAAGGTGTACCTGCGCAAGCGCTGCAAGGAGCACGGGACGTTCGAGGCGCTGGTGTACGGCGACGCGCAGATGTACGTCGACTCGGCGCGGTTCAACAAGCCCGGCACGATCCCGCTGACGTTTCAGACCGACGTGAAGGACGGCTGCCCGTCGGACTGCGGCCTGTGCCCGGAGCACAAGCAGCACGCCTGCCTGGGCATCGTCGAGGTCAACACCAACTGCAACCTGGACTGCCCGATCTGCTTCGCCGACTCCGGGCACCAGCCCGACGGCTACTCCATCACCCTCGAGCAGTGCGACGCCATGCTCGATGTTTTCGTCGCCTCCGAGGGGGAGGCTGAGATGGTGATGTTCTCCGGCGGTGAACCCACGATCCACAAGGACATCCTCGCGATGATCGACCTCGCGCAGGACAAGCCGATCCGCAACGTCAACCTCAACACCAACGGCATCCGGCTGGCCACCGACACCGCGTTCGCGCGGGCACTGGGTGAGCGCAACGGGCGCGGCGGCAAGGCGGTGAACATCTACCTGCAGTTCGACGGGTTCAAGCCGAGCACCCACCTCGCGATCCGCGGCACGGACCTGCGCGATCGCAAACGCGCGGCGCTGGACAACTGCGCCGAGGCCGGCCTGACCGTCACGCTCGTCGCGGCGGTCGAACGGGACATGAACCAGGACGAGCTCGGCGCCATCATCCGGTACGGCATCGAGCACCCCGCCGTACGCTCGGTTGTCTTTCAGCCCGTCACCCACTCAGGGCGGCACCTGGAGTTCGACCCGATGACCCGGTTGACCAACTCCGACATCATCCACGGCATCGCCGCGCAGCTACCGGAGTGGTTCCGGGTCAGCGACTTCTTCCCTGTGCCCTGCTGCTTCCCGACCTGCCGGTCCATCACCTACCTGATCGTCGACCAGGACCCGCAGACGGGCGAGACGACGGTGGTCCCGATCCCCCGGCTGATCCGGATCGAGGACTACCTGGACTACCTGTCCAACCGTGTGCTGCCCGACCAGGGCGTGCGCCAGGCGCTGGAGAAGCTGTGGAGCGCGTCGGCGTTCATGGGCACCCAGACCACCACCGGCCAGCTGGCTTTGACCGCGGAGCAGCTGGAGTGCGCCGCCTGCGGACTCGACCTCCCCCAGGTCGTGAAGGAGATCAACGACAAGGCGTTCATGATCGTGATACAGGACTTCCAGGACCCCTACACCCTCAACGTGCGCACGCTGATGAAGTGCTGCGTGGAGGAGATCACCCCGGACGGGCGGCTGATCCCGTTCTGCGCGTACAACTCGGTCGGCTACCGCGAACAGGTCCGCGAGCAGATGTCCGGCGTCCAGGTCGCCGACGTCGTGCCCAACGCCACCCCGCTGCAGCCGCTGCTGGCGCCCTCGCGCTATGGCTCCCGCATCGCCCGCAGCAACGGTCACCCGGGCCGTGCGATCGCCCCCGACACGACTAACGTCGGGCGGTCGCTGCGGTGACTACCGGGCTCTCCCCGACCGAAGCCAAGGCGTGCTGCGCCACCACGTACTCCAGCGACGCCGTTGCGATGGTCCTCGGCGAGAGCCACCATCCCGGCGGTCTGCGCCTGACCCGACGCCTGG
>JBOGDY010000073.1:0-9099 GCA_050742955.1 Actinomycetes bacterium
TGCAGAAGAAGACCCGGCCGTCGCGGCCTACGAGGCCGAGCAGCCGCTCGGCCAGGTCGAGGGACGGCGGGTTGGCGACCAGGTTCGAGGTGTGGCCGAGCGTCGCGACCTGCCGGGTCACCGCCTCGACGACGGCCGGGTGGGCGTGGCCGAGGACGTTCACGGCGATGCCGGCGACGAGGTCTACGTACTCGCGCCCGTCCTCGTCCCAGACCTGCGCGCCACTCCCCCGCACCAGGGTGATCCGGGGGGTGGCGTAGGTCGGCAGCACCGACCGCTGCCACCGTTCGACCCCGCTCGGCCGGCTCACGGCCGCACCTCCGTCCCTACGCCGTGGTCGGTGAAGACCTCCACCAGCAACGCGTGCGGCACCCGGCCGTCGATCACGTGCGCCTTGGGCACTCCCCCGCGCACCGCACGCAGGCACGCCGCCATCTTCGGCACCATCCCGGTGGAGAGGGTCGGCATCAGGGCCTCGAGCTCGGCCGCGGTGATGCTGCTGATCACGTCGTCCGGCACGGGGCCGTCATCGTCCGCCGGCCAGTCCGCGTAGAGACCCTCCACGTCGGTGAGGACGACCAGCTTCTCTGCGCCGAGGGCGACCGCGAGGGCGGCCGCGGCGGTGTCGGCGTTGACGTTGTAGACATGCCCACCGTTCTCCGGGGCCCCGCGGGCGACGCTGGACACCACCGGGATGCGGCCGTCGGCCACCAGGCCCTGCACGATGCCCGGCTGCACGGCCACCACGTCACCGACCCGGCCGAGGTCGACCGGGGAGCCGTCGACGGTCAGCTCGTGCTGCTCGGCGGTGAACAGGTTGGCGTCCTCCCCGGACAGACCGATGGCATAGGGGCCGTGGGCGTTGACCAGGTTGACGATCTCGCGCTGCACCTGGCCGACCAGCACCATGCGGACGACGTCCATGGTCTCCGGGGTGGTGACGCGGTGCCCCGCCTCGAAGACCGACTCGATGCCGAGTCGGTCGAGGTGGGCGGTGATCTGCGGGCCGCCGCCGTGGACGACGACCGGGCGCAGCCCGGCCAGCGCCAGGAACACGACGTCCTCGGCGAAGGCCCGCTGCAGCGACTCGTCGGTCATCGCGTTGCCGCCGTACTTGACCACGACGGTGCGGCCGTGGAAGCGCTCGAGCCACGGCAGGGCCTCGACCAGGAGGCCGGCCTTCTCGAGGGCGACGGCGTGCCGGCTGCTCATGTGGAGTACGCCGAGTTCTCGAGGACGTACTCCGCGGTCAGGTCGTTGGTCCAGACCGTCGCCTCGTCGTCGCCGGCGCCGAGGTGGACGGTGATGGTCACGGCTCTGTCGGAGAGGTCGACCTTGGCGCGGTCCTCGGCCGCCATGCCGTCGCGGCACACCCACACGCCGTTCATGGCTACGGCGAGGTGGTCCGCGTCGAACCGGGCGTCGGTGGTGCCGACCGCGGCGAGCACCCGGCCCCAGTTGGGGTCCTCGCCGTGCAGGGCGCACTTGAGCAGGTTGCTGCGGGCCACGGCCCGGGCGACGGTGACGGCGTCCTGCTCGCTGGCTGCCCGAGTGACCGTCACTGCGACCGTCTTGGTGGCACCCTCGGCGTCCTCCACCAGCTGGCGGGCCAGGTCGGCGCAGACCGCGGTCACGGCGGCGGCCAGCTCGGCCTCGGCCGGGGCGACCCCGGTCGCACCGGAGGCCAGCAGCAGCACGGTGTCGTTGGTGGACATGCAGCCGTCCGAGTCGACCCGGTCGAACGTCGACGCGGTCGCGGCGCGCAGCACCCGGTCGAGGACGGCGGCGTCTGCCCGCGCGTCGGTGGTGACGACGGCGAGCATCGTGGCCAGCCCGGGGGCGAGCATCCCGGCGCCCTTGGCCATACCGCCGACCGTGAAGCCGGCACCGGCCGCGACGGACTGCTTGGGCACCGAGTCGGTGGTCATGACCGCCCGGGCGGCGTCGTCGGCGCCCGCGACCGAGAGCAGCGGCGCCGCCTCGTCGATCCCGGCGAGCAGGCGGTCGACGGGCAACCGCTCGCCGATCAGGCCGGTGGAGCACACCGCGACGTCGGTCGCGGAGACCCCCAGCGCAGCGGCACCCCACTCGGCGGTCTCGTGCGTGTCCTGGAAGCCTGCCGGGCCGGTGCAGGCGTTGGCCCCGCCGGAGTTGAGGACGACCGCGTCGACCCGCCCGTCGGCGACGACCTGCTGGGACCACACGACGGGGGCGGCCTTGACCCGGTTGGCGGTGAAGACGGCGACACCGACCTTGTCCGGGCCGTCGTTGACGACGAGCGCGAGGTCGAGCAGCCCGGTCGCCTTGAGCCCGGCCGAGACGGCGGCGGCCCGGAACCCGGACGGTGCGGTGACGCTCACGGTGCGACCCCTGCGACCGGCAGGCCCGCGGTCTCGCCCAGCCCGAGGATGATGTTGGCGTTCTGCACGGCCTGCCCGGCAGCGCCCTTGACGAGGTTGTCGAGGGCGGTGACCACCACGGCGCGGCCGCTGTGCAGGTCGGCGGCGGCTTGCACCTGGACGCTGTTGCTGCCGACCGTCGCGGCGGTGGTGGGCCAGGTGCGTTCCGGCAGCAGGTGCACGAAGGGCTCGTCGCCGTAGGCAGCGTGCAGCGCCTCGCGGAGCGTGTTGGTGGTCCCGCCGGGCGTCAGCCGGGCGGTGCAGGTGGCGAGGATGCCGCGCGGCATCGGGGCGAGCAGCGGGGTGAACGACAGCGTGACCGGTGCACCCGCCGCATCGGTCAGGGTCTGCTCCATCTCCGGGGTGTGCTGGTGGGACCCGCCGGCCTTGTAGGTGCTGACCGCGCCCATCACCTCGCTGCCCAGCAGGTGAGGCTTGACTGACCGGCCGGCGCCCGACGTGCCGGACGCAGCGACGACGACCACGTCGGCCGACTCCACCAGCCCGGCCGCGAGCAGCGGCGCCAGGCCCAGGGCCACCGCGGTCGGGTAACAGCCCGGGTTGGCGACCCGCGACGCGCCCGCGAGCCGGTCGCGGGCCCCGGGCAGCTCGGGCAGCCCGTAGGCCCAGCACCTGGCATGGGCGCCGCCGTAGTACTGCTCCCAGGCCGTCGCGTCCCGCAGCCGGAAGTCGGCCCCCAGGTCGACCACCGGCAGGTCGGGGGGGAGTTGGGCGACGAGCGCGGCGGACTGGCCGTGCGGCAGCGCCAGGAAGAGCAGGTCGGCCGCCGCGAGGATCGCGGGGTCGGTCGCCACGAAAGTGGCGTCCGCGAGCTGGGGCAGCTGGGGGTGCAGGTCGGTGACCGGGCGGTCGGCGGCCGTTCCGGCCGCGACCGGGCCGACGGTCAGCTCCGGGTGGCCCAGCAGCAGCCGCAGCAGCTCACCGCCCGCATAGCCGCTCGCACCGGCGACCGCCGCTGTCGTTCCCATGCCGCATGATTATGCGACGATATGCATGGTCATGCAAATCGGGTCGGCCGGGACCGCGGAGCAAGGACCATGCCGCGAACGGACATTCCAGGCTGTCCGACGTCGCCCGGGCGAACCGCATTGTGGGGGAAGGTGCACGGGAGCATGCTGACCAGAGACCCTGACACCCGCCCAGGGGTGACGCCCCTTCCGTGGGCCGCATCGGAGGCCGCCATGGCCGACATCGCATCTCCCGGCGAGATCGCGGATCTGCTGCAGCGGGACCTCAGCGAAGCCCGGGGGCACCTGGCGGCCACGAGCGAGGTCCTGGCGGTGCTCGGCCGGTCCGGGTCCGACCTCGATGCCATCCTCGGCGCCGTCGTCGACGGCGCCCGCCAGCTGTGCCGCGCCGACACGGCGCTGATCTACCTGCTGGACGGCGACGAATTCCGTGTCGCCCGCGCAGCCGGCGTGTCCGCGACGATCTCGGACTACATCGAGCGACACCCGTTCATCCTCGACCGAGGCACGCTCATCGGCAGGGTGGGGCTCTCGCGGCGACCGGGGCAGATCGAGGACGTCCTGCTCGACGAGTCCTACGGACGGACGGACGCACAGCGGGTCGCCGGCTACCGCACCGTGATGGCCGCGCCGATGCTTCTCGACGAGGATGTCGTGGGCGTACTGAACCTGTGGCGCACCCAGGTCGACCCCTTCGACGAGCGGGAGACCACGCTGCTCACGGCCTTCGCCGCGCATGCGGCCGTCGCGATCCGCAATGCTCACCTCGTGCGCGCTCTGGAGCAACGGAGCACGGAGCTCGAGATCGCTAGTCATCACAAGTCGGAGTTCCTGGCCAGCATGTCCCACGAGCTTCGTACCCCGCTGAACGCGGTGATCGGTTTCTCGGAGGTGCTCCTCGAGCGGATGTTCGGCGACCTCAACGAGCGCCAGGAGGAGTACATCCGCGACATCCTTGGATCCGGCCGGCACCTGCTCGAACTGCTCAACGACATCCTCGACCTGTCCAAGGTGGAGGCCGGCGCGATGGAGCTGGAGAGGTCGTCGTTCGAGGTCTCCGACGCGATCGACTACGCACTGTCGATGGTGCGGGAGCGAGCGTCCCGTCACGGCGTCCAGCTGCGGTCCGACCCGGCTGCCGACGCGGGGCAGATCTACGCGGACGAGCTGCGGTTCAAGCAGGTGCTGCTCAACCTGCTCTCGAACGCGGTGAAGTTCACGCCTGAAGGTGGGTCGGTCACCGTGACCGCCGCGCGTGACGGAGCCGAGCTGGTGATCGGGGTGACCGACACCGGCGTGGGCATCCCGCCGGAGGACCACGAGCGCATCTTCGACTCCTTCCAGCAGGGCAGCCGTTCGCCGGCCCGGCAGGAGGGCACCGGCCTGGGTCTCACCCTGTGCAAGCGCATCCTGGAGCAGCACGGCGGCACGATCTCAGTGGTGAGCGAGGTCGGGGTCGGCAGCACGTTCCGCTGCCGCGTCCCGGTGGTCGAGGAGCCGGTGGCGGAGGAGGCCGGCAACGAGGCCGGCGTACGGGGCAGCAACCCCCTCGTGCTGCTCATCGAGGACGACGAACGCTCCGTGGAGCTGCTCGAGGCCTACCTGGAGGGCAGCGGCTACGCCGTCGCGGTCGCCCGCGACGGTGTGGACGGCCTCGAGGCGGTGCGGCGGGACCGGCCGGCTGCCGTGCTCCTCGACATCAGGCTGCCAGGGCTCGTCGGCTGGGACGTCCTGGCTGCGATCAAGGCCGATCCGGCAACGGCCGCGACGCCGGTCGTCGTGTCCTCGGTCGTGGACGAGCGTCCGCATGGCATGTCGCTAGGCGCTGCCGCCTACCTGGTCAAGCCGGTGAGCCGCGATGACGTTCTCGCCGCCCTGCTCGACGCACTCGGTCCTGTCCCGCAGCAGAGCGTCCGGTTGAGGTGAGTCGGCAATGAGCGAGGCGCGAATCCTGGTCGTCGAGGACAACGACCGCAACCTCAAGCTGGTCCGCGACGTGTTGCGATACGCCGGCTTCGACGTCATCGAGGCTCACACCGGCGAGCAGGGGGTGGCCCTCGCCAGGGAGGGCCCACCGGACCTCGTCCTGATGGACCTCCAGCTGCCCGGCATCGACGGCACCGAGGCGATGCGGCAGCTGCGGCTGTCGCCGTCCACCGCCGAGATCCCCGTGGTCGCGCTGTCGGCCTTCGCGATGAAGGAGGACCAGGAGCGCGCGGAGCGCGCCGGTTTCGACGGCTACGTGACAAAGCCGCTCAGCGTCCGCGCCCTGCCGGAGCAAGTCCGCGGCTATCTCGCGCGGAAGGAGCCAGTGCGATGACGGACAACGGAGTGATCCTCGTCGTCGACGACCAGGACGCGAACCGACGGTTGCTCGAGGCCATCCTGTCACCGCGCGGCTACCGGGTGGTCTCCGCCGGGTCCGGGGAGGAAGCCCTCCGGCTGCTCGACGGCGACCCACCCGACGTGGTCCTGCTCGACATCCTGATGCCCGGCATGGACGGCTACGAGGTGTGCCGCCGGATCCGGGCGGACCGGAGCACAGCCCTGTTGCCCGTCGTGATGATCACGGCCAGCGGCCAGCAGGAGAAGGTCACTGCGACCGAGTCCGGCGCGGACGACTTCATCACCAAGCCGTTCGACCAGGCCGAGTTGCTGGCGCGGGTCCGTTCGCTGGTCCGCATCAACCGCTACCACCGGACGATCACCGAGCAGGCCCGCGAGCTCGCGGCCTGGAACGAGCAGCTGGAGCAGCGGGTCGAGCAGCAGGTGGGCGAGATCGCCCGGGTCGGTCGGCTGCGCAGGTTCCTCTCCCCTCAGATCGCTGAGCTGGTCCTGCGCGACGGCGACGAGTCGGTGCTCGAAAGCCATCGCCGAGAGATCGTCGTCGTGTTCTCCGACCTGCGTGGTTTCACCCCCTTCGCCGAGACGAGCGAGCCGGAGGAGGTCATCAGGGTTCTGCGCGAGTACCACCAAGCCCTCGGCGACCTGGTGTTCCGGTTCGAGGGGACTCTTGAGCGGTTCACCGGCGACGGACTGATGGTCTTCTTCAACGACCCGATCCCCTGTGCGGACCCCGCCGCCCGCGCCGTGCGGATGGCCGTGGCGATGCGCACCCGGGTGCGCGACCTCGCGGAGGGGTGGTCGGCACGCGGGCACGACCTCGGCTTCTCGGTCGGCGTCGCCCAGGGTTTCGCGACCCTCGGTCGGGTCGGCTTCGAAGGTCGCTTCGACTACGCAGCGATCGGCAGCGTCACCAACCTGGCCGCGCGGCTGTGCACGGAGGCGAAGCCGTGGCAGGTCCTCGTGACGCAACGGGTGCAAGCCGAGGCTGCGGGGACCGTCGTGGCGGATCCGGTCGGACCTCTGGAGCTCCGCGGGTTCGCCCGGCCTGTGCCCGCCTTTGACGTACGCGGCATCGACGACGCCAGGGTCGCGACGTGAGCACCGGCTCGGCGGTGGTTGTCGATGCCCCCACCACCCTGGCCGACCTTGACGAGGACAGGCGCAACGCCCGGTTCGACGAGCTTCAGAGGTTGATGCCCGGGGTGTGGGACGTGATGCGGCTCAACCTCCAGGACGAGTCGGTCGTCGTGGTGCCGTCCGTGACCCTCGACCGCGTCGGTGAGCGCAGCGGCAGCATGGCCCAGGCGTACGAGGAACGCTTCCTGTTCCTGCTCCTGCTGCTCCGGCAACCCCGGCTGCGCATGATCTATGTCACCTCGTCCCCGGTGCGGCCCGCGATCGTGGAGTACTACCTCGCCCTCCTCCCCGGCATCATCCCGAGCCACGCCCGGGCCCGTCTCCACCTGGTCTCCGTCGGCGACGCGTCGGCGCGCGCCCTGAGCGAGAAGCTGGTGGAGCGCCCGCGGGTCCTGAGCCGGATCGCGGCCCTGATCCCCGAACGCTCCCGGTGTCACCTGATCCCCTACAACACGACGTCGTTGGAGCGCGACATCGCGGTGGCGCTGGGCATCCCCATGTATGGCGCTGACCCACGGCTCTTCCAATGGGGGACGAAGACGGGTTGCCGGCGGATCTTCGCCGAAGAGGGCGTTCGGCATCCCCAGGGCGCCGAGGACATGCACACGGCAGAGGACGTGGCCCGGGCCGTCCTCGGGATGCGGGAGCGGCGACCTGCACTCCGGGAAGTCATCGTCAAGCTCAACGAGGGGGTTTCCGGCGAGGGCAACGCTCTGGTCGACCTGACCCGGCTGCCGGCCCACGGCTCGCCGGACGAGTCAGACGCGATCATCGGGCGGCTGCGGGCCATGCGGTTCGAGCGGCAGGACATCACGCTCGACGCGTACCTCGCCAAGCTTGCAGAGCGCGGCGGCATCGTCGAGGAGCGAGTCATCGGGACGGAGGTGCGGAGCCCGAGCGTCCAGCTGCGGGTCCTGCCGTCGGGTCAGGTGGAGCTGCTCTCGACCCACGACCAGCTGCTGGGCGGGCCCAGTGGACAGAGCTACCTCGGCGCGAAGTTCCCCGCCGACTTCGCCTACGCCCGCGCCATCTCGGCCGAGGCCGAGGTCATCGGCGCAAGACTCGCACGGGAAGGGGTCCTGGGCCGGTTCGCGATCGACTTCGTGGTCGTGCGCGAGACGGACGGCAGCTGGACGACGTACGCGATCGAGATCAACCTCCGCAAGGGCGGCACCACGCACCCGTTCCTCACACTGCAGTTCCTGACCGACGGTCGCTACGACCCGACCACGGCGCTCTTCCGCACCCCCCTCGGCCGGGAGAAGCACCTGGTCGCGACCGACCACCTCGAGTCCCCACTGCTACGAGGGCTCACCCTCGAGGACCTGTTCGACGTGGTGGCCCGGCACGGTCTCCACTTCGACCAGTCCAGGCAGTCCGGCGTGGTGTTCCACATGCTCAGCTGCATCACCGAGCTCGGCCGGATCGGGCTGACCGCCGTCGGGGATACCCCAGCCGAAGCGGAAAGGACCTATCTGCGGGCGGAGAAGGTCCTGCTGGACGAGGCAGCGGCTGCCCTCACCGCCGGCCCGCCGGTCGCCTGAGGTCAGGCCAGCGGGTCGTCCGCCCCGTAGGGGCGCAGCCGCAGGGTGCGGGCGCCGGACTCTCGGACCCGGTCGGCCGCCGCGACGAGAGCGTCGACGTCGTCGCGGGCGGCATGCACGAACCGGCCGTGCAGCGCGTCGAGGTCGCCGCGGGCGAACCGCACCACCGCGCCGGTCATCAGCTCGGCGGCGTTCCACGCCTGCTCCTCGGGCGGGCCCCACATGGTCTCGGTCATGTCGGTGCGCACCAGCCCCGGGCTCATCTCCAGCACCGTCACCCCGGTGCCGTCGAGCGCGGCTGCCAGCGAGTCGGTGAGCCGGCTGAGCCCGGCCTTGGACACGGCGTACGCCGACCACTCCGGCTGGGGCCGCTGACCCATCCCGCTGCCGACGTGCAGCACCCGGCCGGAACCGCGGGCGACCATGCCGGGGACCACCGCTCGGGCGACCAGGGCCGGACCCCGCAGGTTGGTGGTCACCACCCGCCACCAGTCGTCGGCGTCGGCGTCCCACGGCGTGGCAGCTGCGCGGTCGCGGGCACCGGCGTTGCTGACCAGCAGGTCGACCGGCCCGAGGTCGCGCTCCACCGTCGACACGGCGCCCCGGACCTGGCCGGGGTCGGTGACGTCGGCGGGCACCGACACCGCCTTGGTGCCCAGCGCGGCGCACCGCGACAGCACCGCG
>JBOGDY010000074.1:0-9091 GCA_050742955.1 Actinomycetes bacterium
AACGCGGCCGGCGGCACGGTGACCTGCGCCACTCGCTCGAGCCGGACCTCAAGGAGGGTCGGGGCGGCCTGCGCGACCTGGTGTCGCTGCGGGCGGTTTCCGCCTCGTGGCTCGCCGACCGGCCGCACCGGGACGTGGACGAGGCCGTCCGCCGGCTGGCCGACGTCCGGGACGGACTGCACCTCGAGACCGGCAGGGCCGGGAACCGGCTGCTGATGCAGGAGCAGGACCGGGTGGCGGCCCGCCTGGGGCTCGCCGACGCGGACCGCCTGTTGCGCGAGGTGGGCTCGGCTGCCGCCGCGGTGACCCACGCCGCGGAGGTGACGTGGCGCCGTGCCCTGCCGGCAGCCCGGTCGCGCCTCAGCCGGGTCATCACGGGCCGGCGCCCGGTTCTCCGGCTGCTCGGCCCCGGGCTGGCCGAGCACGACGGCGAGGCGGTGCTCACGGCCCAGGCCGACCCGACCGCCGACCCCCTGCTGGTGCTGCGGATGGCGGCCCGGGCGGCACGCGCCGGCCTGCCGCTCTCGCCCAGCTCGGTCGAGAGGCTCGCCGCCGACTCTCCACCGCTGCCCGACCCCTGGCCGGCAGCGGCTCGCGACCTGTTCGTCGACCTGCTGGGTGCGGGCGGCCCACTGGTGGCGGTCTGGGAGGCGCTGGACCAGGGCGGGCTGGTGGAGCGGATGCTGCCCGAGTGGGCGTCGGTCCGCCACCTGCCGCAGCGCAACCCGGTTCACGTGTGGAGTGTCGACCGCCACCTTCTGGAAACGGCGGTGCAGGCCGGCCCGCTCGTCCGAGACGTCGGCCGGCCCGACCTGCTGCTGGTCGGTGCACTGCTGCACGACATCGGCAAGGGGGCGTCCGGCGACCACAGCGAGGCGGGCGTCCCGCGCGCCGTGGCCGTTGCCACCCGCATCGGCCTGCCGGCGGACGACGTCGCCGTCGTCGAGCTCCTCGTGCGGCACCACCTGCTGCTCGTGGAGACCGCGACCCGGCGCGACCTCGACGACCCGGCCACGACCGATCGGGTGGTGGAGACCGTCGGCGACCTCGGGTCCCTCGACCTGCTGCGTGCACTCACCGTGGCCGACGCGCGGGCCACCGGGCCCGCAGCGTGGAGCGCCTGGAAGGCGAACCTCGTGGACGACCTCGTCCGCCGGGCCGGCTCACGGCTCGTCGGTGCACCACTGCCGCCGCCCGCACCGTTGACCGAGCAGCAGTCCGCGCTGGCGTCCCGTGGCCAGCTCGCCGTCGTCGTCGAGGCCGACGAGGGCGGCAGGTGGCAGGTCACCGTCGCCGCCCCGGACCGGCCCGGGCTGTTCGGCGCCATCGCCGGAGTGCTCGCCGTGCACCGGCTCTCGGTGCACGCGGCGCAGGTTCGGACCGAGGGCGGCGTGGCGGTGGACGTGTGGACCGTCGTCCCCGAGCGGGGCCACGGCCCCGACGCCGAGGCGCTCCGCCGGGACATCGCCCGGGCGCTGGCCGGCGGTCTGGACGTCACCAAGCACCTGGCCCGCCGCGACCCGGGCCGGCGGCCGTCGGGCGTGGCCCCCCCGGCGCCACGCGTGGACGTCATGGAGGGTGCCTCGGAGACGGCGAGCGTTCTCGAGGTGCGCGCGCACGACCGCCCGGAACTGCTGCACCGGCTCGGCCGGGCGCTGGCGCTGATGGGCGTGAGCGTGCGCGCGGCGCGGGTGGTGACGCTGGGCGCGGAGGTCGTCGACGTGTTCTACCTCGAGGACGGCTCGGGCGAGCGGCTCGACCAGCGAGCGACACGGGAAGCCGTCCGGCTGCTCACCGACGCCGCCGGCTGAGAGGGCCGTGGACCGGGGCCGTCTAGGCTGAGGGGGTTGTCCCAGCCGAGCGCTGGCCCGTCGTACGACCCCAGGGACCCGTGTGTTCGCCACCCTCCAGGACCGCCTCGCCGCGACCTTCAAGAACCTGCGCGGCAAGGGCAGGCTCACCGACGCCGATCTCGACGCGACGACGCGTGAGATCAGGGTCGCGCTGCTCGAAGCCGACGTGGCCCTGCCGGTCGTCAAGGACTTCATCGCAGCCGTGCGGGAACGGGCGCGCGGCGCCGAGGTGCACGAGGCGCTGAACCCGGCCCAGCAGATCATCAAGATCGTCAACGAGGAGCTCGTCGAGATCCTCGGCGGCGAGACCCGGAGGCTGCGCTTCGCCAAGAACCCGCCGACGGTGATCATGCTGGCCGGGCTGCAGGGCTCCGGCAAGACCACCCTGGCCGGGAAGCTGGCCCACTGGCTCAAGGACCAGGGCCACCAGCCGGTGCTGGTGGCCGCGGACCTCCAGCGACCCAACGCGGTCACCCAGCTGCAGGTCGTCGGTGAGCGTGCATCGGTGCCGGTGTTCGCCCCGGAGCCGGGCAACGGGGTCGGCGACCCGGTCGACGTGGCTCGTCGCGCGCTCGGGCACGCCACGCAGAAGCTCTACGACGTCGTCGTCGTCGACACGGCCGGCCGGCTCGGCGTCGACGACGAGCTCATGCAGCAGGCCGCCGACATCCGCGATGCGGTGACCCCCGACGAGATCCTGTTCGTCGTCGACGCGATGGTCGGCCAGGACGCGGTCGCCACCGCGCAGGCCTTCCTCGACGGCGTCGGCTTCGACGGAGTCGTGCTGACCAAGCTCGACGGCGACGCTCGCGGCGGCGCGGCGCTGTCGGTCGCCAAGGTCACGGGCCGTCAGGTGATGTTCGCCTCGGCGGGGGAGAAGCTCACCGACTTCGACGCGTTCCACCCCGACCGGATGGCCTCGCGCATCCTCGGCATGGGTGACGTCCTGACGCTGATCGAGCAGGCTGAGAAGGCCTTCGACGCGGACCAGGCCGAGCAGATGGCCGGGAAGTTCGGGCGCGGCGAGGACTTCACGTTCGAGGACTTCATGGCGCAGATGGAGAGCGTCCGCAAGATGGGCTCGGTCTCCAAGCTGCTCGGCATGCTGCCGGGCATGGGCCAGATGCGTGAGCAGATCGAGAACATCGACGAGCGCGAGATCGACCGGGTCACCTCGATCATCAAGTCGATGACCCCGGCCGAGCGGCGCGACCACAAGCTGCTCAACGGTTCGCGGCGTTCGCGCATCGCCCGGGGCTCGGGGACGACGGTCCCGGACGTCAACCAGCTCGTCGAGCGCTTCACCGAGGCGCAGAAGATGATGCGCCAGATGGCCTCCGGTGGCGGGATGCCGGCGATGCCGGGGGTCCCGGGGATGCCCGGCGGCGGGCGAGGCAAGAAGGCCAAGGGCAAGGCGCAGGGACGGGGCGGCGGCAAGAAGGCCCGGGGCGGCCGGTCCGGCAACCCGGCCAAGCGGGCCCAGGAGCAGAGGCAGTGGGAGGCACGGCAGTCCGGGGACGCGACGGCCGCCCCCGTGGACCTGCCCGAGGACTTCGAGCTGCCCGACGAGCTGCGCAACCTGCTGCCGCCCGGCCAGCGCTGAGCCCGGACCCGTGAGCGTCCAGCCGCTGCACGCCCGCGCCGTGCTGCTGCCCGGCGACGTGGCGCGCGACCTGTGGGTCGATGCCGACGGCCTGCTCACGTTCGAGCGCATCGATGGGGCCGACACGGTCCCGGGCCGGTTCGCGGTGCCGGGCCTCGTCGACGCGCACTGCCATGTCGGCCTCGATGCGCACGGCGGCGTCCCCGAGCACGAGCAGGAGCGGCAGATCACGACCGACCGGGACACCGGGACCCTGCTCGTCCGCGATGCCGGGGTGCCGGTCGACACCCGCTGGATCGACGGGCGCGAGGACCTGCCCCGCGTGGTGCGGGCGGGCCGGCACATCGCCCGCCCCAAGCGGTACATCCGCAACTACGGCGCCGAGGTCGAGCCGATCGACCTGGTCGCCGAGGTGGAGCTGCAGGCCGCCCGCGGCGACGGCTGGGTGAAGCTCGTCGGCGACTGGATCGACCGTGACGCGGGGGACCTGACGCCGCTGTGGCCCGCCGAGGTGGCCGCCGCGGCCATCGACCGGGCCCATGCCCTCGGCGCGCGGGTCACGGCCCACTGTTTCGGCGAGCAGTCGGTCGCCGAGCTGGTCGCGGCCGGGATCGACTGCATCGAGCACGGGACCGGGCTGACCGACGACGTCATCGCCGACATGGCGACCCGCGGCACCGCGCTCGTCCCCACCCGGGTCCAGCTGGACAACTTCCCCAGCTACGCCGAGCAGGGCGAGGCCCGGTTCCCGGGCTACGCCGCGCACATGCGCGACCTGCACGCCCGTGCCGACGTCACCCTGCGGGCGGCGTACGACGCTGCCGTGCCGATCTTCGCCGGCACCGACGCCGGGGGAGTGCTGCCGCACGGGCTGATCGGGCGAGAGGTGCTGGCGTTGCACGAGCAGGTCGGCCTGCCCGCCGGCCACGCGCTCGGCGCCGCCTCCTGGCGGGCCCGGGACTGGCTGGGCGTGCCGGGGCTGTCCGAGGGTGCGTCGGCCGACCTGGTCCTCTACGACGCGAACCCGCTCGAGGACCTGCGCGTGCTCGGTGCCCCGGCCGCGATCGTGCTGCGCGGCCGCGTGGTCGCCTGACCCGTCCACCAGCCCGGCCCGCCGACCCGCCACCAGCCCGACCCGCTACCAGCCACCAGCCCCCCGCCACCCGCAAGATCGCTGACTCGCACGCACCAATGGTGCTTATGGGGCAGCCGTTGCGCACGGCTGCCCCAGGAGGTGGCTCCGATACCAAAGGTGCGTGCGGGTCCGCGGGTGCGGCGGTCGCGGATTCGGTCGCGGCGGCACCCGTCTGGCACAATGGCGCGCTGAACCCGGCGTACGGCGGACCCTCTCACCCCGTGCGGCGTGTCCACCGGCTCCCCCGCCCGCACCCCACGCGGAGCGCGGCGGCCACCCACATGCGAGAAGCAGGAGCTTCATTTCCGTGGCAGTCAAGATCAAGCTGATGCGCCTGGGCAAGACCCGCGCGCCCTACTACCGCATCGTCGTCGCCGACGCGCGCACCAAGCGCGACGGCCGGTCGATCGAGACCATCGGCAAGTACCACCCGACCCAGGAGCCCTCGCTGATCGAGGTCGACTCCGAGCGGGCGCAGTACTGGCTGGGGGTCGGCGCGCAGCCGACCGAGCCGGTCGCCGCCATCCTCAAGGTCACCGGCGACTGGCAGAAGTTCAAGGGTGAGCCGGGCGCGGAGGGCACCCTGCGGACGGCCGACGCGAGGCAGGACAAGAAGGCGGCCTTCGAGGCAGCGGCCAAGGAGTCCGGCGGCGAGTCCAAGGACCGCGCGACCACCCCGAAGAAGAAGGCCGCCAAGAAGGTCCCCGCGGCCAAGGCGGCCGAGGGAGCTCCTGAGGCCGATCGCCCGACCGCCGACGCGGCGGTCACCGAGGGCGACGCCCCCGCCGCGGGCGATGCCTCCGCCGAGGGCGGCACCGCCGACAGTGGCGAGGCGCCGAAGGCCCAGGCCGAGCCCGCCGAGGGCGAGAGCTGAGCATGCTCGAGGAGGCCCTCGAGCACTTGGTCCGCGGCATCGTCGACCACCCCGACGACGTGGCGGTCCGCGACCGCAACGGCCGGCGAGGCCGGGTCCTCGAGGTGCGGGTGCACCCCGACGATCTGGGCAAGGTGATCGGCCGCAGCGGGCGCACCGCCAAGGCCCTGCGCACCGTCGTCGGCGCCCTGGGCCCGGGCCGTGGCGTGCGCGTCGACTTCCTCGACGTCGACGAGCGCTGAGCGCCCCTGCTCCGGTCGAGGCGGACGGAGGTCGCTGGTGCAGGTCGTGGTCGGTAGGGTCGGCCGCCCCCACGGGATCAGCGGTGAGGTAACCGTCGAGGTGCGCACCGACGACCCCGAGGGCCGGCTGCCGCCCGGAGCGACCCTGCAGACCGAACCGGCGGCGGCGGGCCCGCTCACCATCACCCGGGGCCGGGTGCACGGCGGCCGGCTGCTGCTCGCGTTCGACGGGGTGACCGACCGCGGTGCGGCCGAGCGGCTGCGTGGGGTCCTGCTGGTGGCGGACGTCGACCCGGAGGAGCGGCCGGAGGACCCGGAGGAGTACTACGACCGTCAGCTCGTCGGCCTGCGGGTCGAGACGGTGTCCGGCCGGGTCGTCGGCGAGCTGGCCGAGGTGCTGCACCTGCCCGGCCACGACGTGCTCTCGGTGCGCCGGCCGGAGGGCGACGAGGTGCTGGTGCCGTTCGTCGCCGCGATCGTGCCGACCGTCGACGTCGACGCCGGCCGGGTCCTCGTCGACCCGCCGCCCGGGCTCATCGACGACGCCGACGACGAGCCGGGTGCGTGACGTGCGCATCGACGTCGTCACCATCTTCCCCGACTACCTCAGCCCGCTCGGGCTGTCGCTGATCGGCCGGGCCCGCCGGGAGGGCCTTCTCGACGTGCGGGTGCACGACCTGCGCCGGTGGACCACGGACCGCCACCGCACGGTCGACGACACGCCGTACGGCGGCGGGCCGGGCATGCTCATGCGGCCCGAGCCCTGGGGCGCCGCCCTCGACGCGGTCGCGCCCGCCGGAGCCGGGCAGCCGCTGCTGGTCGTGCCCACACCCGGCGGGGCACCGTTCACACAGGCCCTCGCGCACGAGATGGCGGCCGAGCCGTGGCTGTTGTTCGCCTGCGCGCGCTACGAGGGCCTGGACCAGCGGGTCGTCGACGACGCCGGGTCCCGGATGCGCGTGCTCGAGGTCTCGCTCGGCGACTACGTCCTGGGCGGGGGCGAGGTCGTCGTGCTCGCCGTCGTGGAGGCGGTCGCCCGGCTGCTGCCCGGCGTGATCGGCAACACCGAGTCCCTGGTGGACGAGTCGCACGCGGACGGCCTGCTCGAGGCGCCCGGGTTCACCAAGCCGCCGGTGTGGCGTGGCCGTGAGGTGCCCGAGGTGCTGCTGTCCGGAGACCACGCCCGGGTGGCGCGGTGGCGGCGCGACGAGGCACTACGCCGTACGGCGGGGCGCCGGCCCGACCTGGTGGCGCGGCTCGACCCGACCCGGCTGGACCGTCGCGACCTCGACGTGCTCGCCGAGTGCGGGTGGGCGCCACAGAAGGCCACAGTGGCCACAGAGGCAACGGGGGTCGCTCGACTGGCCCGCACCGAGCCGCCTGTGGCAGACTGAGCGACCGCTCCCGCCGTCCGCGCCCCTGCCACAGGGGAGGCGTACCACGTCCGGCGGGGCCGACCGGACAACAGAACCCGACCCGACGTGGGTGACCTGTGGCACCGCGAGAGATGAGACCACGATGCAGACGCTGGACGCCGTCGACGCCGCCTCGCTGCGCTCCGACATCCCGCAGTTCCGCCCCGGCGACACCCTGAAGGTGCACGTCAAGGTCATCGAGGGCACGCGCTCGCGGATCCAGGTCTTCCAGGGGGTCGTGATCCGCCGACAGGGCGCCGGGGTCCGCGAGAGCTTCACCGTCCGCAAGGTCAGCTTCGGCGTCGGCGTGGAGCGGACCTTCCCGGTGCACACCCCGGTCATCGACCACATCGAGGTCGTGACCCGCGGCGACGTCCGCCGCGCCAAGCTCTACTACCTGCGTGAGCTGCGCGGCAAGGCCGCGAAGATCAAGGAGCGGCGCGATACCCCCGCTTCGCGCTGAGCACGACCCGTCGACGCCGGCTCCCCGCGGACCGTGACCAGCGAGCCCGGACGGGCCGGGTGACCGTCAGCGAGGCGACCCGGACGCGAGGCTCGCAGCGAGGCCGGCGGCGGCTGCCCAGGTCGCGGCACCGGCGGCGGCCGCCCCGGCGGCGGCACCTGCGGCGGCACCGGAGCCTGCTTCGTGAGCTGTCGGTCATGGTCGTCGTGACCGTCGCGGTCGCCGCGCTCGTCCGCACCTTCCTGGTCCAGCCGTTCTACATCCCGTCGGGCTCGATGGAGAACACCCTGCTCGTCGGCGACCGCGTCGTCGTCGACAAGGTGAGCTACCGGTTCCACGACATCCGGCGCGGTGATGTCGTCGTGTTCGACGGGATCGACTCCTTCGCGGCCGAGACGCGCCCGCAAGGGGGAGGGGGCAACCCCGTCAGCGGCGCGTTGCGCGCGGTGGCCGCCTCGGTGGGACTCGCGCCGCCGGACGAGAAGGACTACATCAAGCGGGTCATCGGCATCGCCGGCGACAGGGTGCGCTGCTGCGACGCGAAGGATCGTGTCACCGTCAACGGCACACCGCTGGACGAGTCCTCCTACCTGTTCCCGGAGGACGTGCCGTCCGAGATCGACTTCGACATCCGGGTCCCGCCCGGGCGGCTCTGGGTGATGGGCGACCACCGGTCGGAGTCGGCGGACTCGCGGGCGCACACCGGCGGTCCCGGTGGAGGCTCGGTGCCCGCGGACAAGGTCATCGGTCGTGCCTTCGCGGTGGTCTGGCCGATCGGGGGCATGCGCGGGCTGGGGGCGCCCGGTTCATTTGCCGAGATTCCGTCGCCGGCGGCCGCGGCGGGGCCGGCCACGCCGTACGCTCTAGCCCTCGGCGCCCAGCCACCGCTCGCCGGCGCGCCGGCGACGAAGCCGCGCGGGGACGGAGGACAGGGCAGATGACCACCGAGGACGGCGCGCCGCCCGGTCCGGCGCGCCCGCACGTCGGGCCACCGCGGACTGCGACGCCGGACGACGGCGACCAGGGCCCGCAGCCGGGTGCCGTGCAGGACCCGGCGGCCGCTCGCCACCGCCCCGCGGGGAACCCGGCTGAAGCGGGCAGGACCCCGGGCGCCCCGGCGCCGACACCGGCCCGTCGCCAGAAGCAGCGCAAGTCCTTCCTGCGGGAGCTGCCGGGCATCGTCCTCACCGCGCTGGTCATCTCAGTGCTGATCAAGACCTTCCTGGTGCAGGCCTTCTACATCCCGTCCGGCTCGATGGAGAACACCCTGCTGGTCGACGACCGGGTGCTGGTCAACAAGCTCGCCGACAAGCCTGACGAGATCCACCGCGGCGACGTCGTCGTGTTCCGGGACCCGGGAGGATGGTTGGCCGGCGGAGGCGAGCGGGTGGACGACGGCGGCGGGGTCGGCGGAGCCATCCGCGACGCGCTGGTCTTCGTCGGCCTGGCCCCTGCCGCCGGGGAGGAGGACCTGATCAAGCGCGTCATCGGGCTGGGCGGCGACCA
>JBOGDY010000075.1:0-9062 GCA_050742955.1 Actinomycetes bacterium
ACCGACCTCGTGCAGTCCCTCGCCGACCGGGTGCCCGGGATGCGCGGCATCTACGCCGGCCGGCTGCGCAACGCACGACAGGTCGAGGCGCTCACGGCCAACCTCGTCTCCGTCAACCGGCGGTACAAGGCGCATGCGGGCATCCGCGTCACCGACGTGTGACGTTCAGGTGTACGACGACCTCGGCACCGCCGTCGACCTGCCGCCACGGGTCCGCCGGGTCGTGTCGCTCGTGCCGTCGCTGACCGAGACCGTCGCGCGAGGAGCACCCGGCCTCCTCGTGGGTGCGACCGACTGGTGCACCGAGCCGGCCGACCTCGACGTGACACGGGTGCGCGGCACCAAGAACCCCGACATCGACGCCGTGCTGCGCCTCACGCCCGACCTGGTGCTGGCCAACGAGGAGGAGAACCGACCCGGCGACGTGGAAGCGCTGCGTGCCGCCGGGCTCCCCGTCTGGGTCACCGACGTGCGCACGGTGCCGGGCGGGCTGGGCTCCCTCGCCCGGGTGCTGCGGGCGTGCGGGGTCGGTCGGCCGTCGTGGCTGGACCGGGCCGAGCAGGTGTGGCGGGAGCCGTACGACGGCGCGCGCCGTCGCGGTTTCGTGCCGGTCTGGCGCCGGCCGTGGATGTGCCTCGGGCGCGACACGTTCGCCGGGGACGTCCTCGCGCGCCTCGGCGTCGACAACGTCTTCGCCGACCACGCCGAGCGTTACCCCAGGATCTCCCTCGACGAGGTGCGGCGATCGGGCGTCGAGCTCGTGGTGCTGCCGGACGAGCCCTACGCGTTCACCCCTGAGGAGGGCGTGGAGGTGTTCGGCTCGTGGGGCGTGCCGTTCGTGTGCGTGCCCGGCCGGCTGGTCACGTGGTACGGGCCGTCGCTGGTCGAGGCCCGCGCCGAGCTGTCCGCCCTGCTGGAGGCGGCGACGGGCTGACCGGGCGACGCACCGGCCGAGCGCTAGTGGTAGCTGTGCTCCTCGCCCGGGTACCGCCCGCCGGCCACGTCCCCTGCGAAGTCGCGAGCCGCGCCGGAGAGCACAGCCCGCAGGTCCGCGTACTGCTTGACGAACCGCGGCAGCGGCGGCCGGCGCAGCCCCGCCATGTCCTGCCAGACCAGCACCTGCCCGTCGCAGTCCGGGCCCGCGCCGATGCCGATGGTCGGCACCACCAGCTCGGCGGTCACCCGCGCGGCCGCCTCTGCGGGCACCATCTCGAGGACGATCGCGAACGCACCCGCCTCCTCGAGCGCGAGCGCGTGCTTGACCAGCTCGTCGGCACCCTCACCGCGGCCCTGCACGCGGTAGCCGCCGAGCCCGTGCTCGCTCTGGGGGGTGAACCCGATGTGGGCCATCACCGGGATTCCGGCGGCGACGAGCTTCTCGACGTGCGGCACCACGGCGGCGCCGCCCTCGAGCTTGACGGCGTGGGCGCCGCCCTCCTTCATGAAGCGGACCGCGTTCTCGAGCGCCTGTGTCGGGGAGGACTGGTAGGCGCCGAACGGCAGGTCGGCGACGACCAGCGCACGGCTGGCACTGCGCGAGACCGCCCGCACGAGTGGTAGCAGCTCGTCGACCGTCACCGGCAGCGTCGTCTCGTAGCCCAGGACGTTGTTGGCCGCCGAGTCGCCGATGAGCAGTACCGGGATGCCGGCCTCGTCGAAGATCTCGGCGGCGTACTGGTCGTAGGCGGTGAGCATCGCGAAGCGCTCGCCGCGTTCCTTCATCGCCCGCAGATGGTGGATGCGCACGCGCTTGGGGGCGGTGCCGCTGGGGCTGGCCGTGGCCGGGCCGCCGCCATAGGGAGCGGTTGCCTCGGGAGTGGGATCAGTCACGTGTGACCTCCGGATTGCCTCGAGGCTCCCTGGCGGAGTCCCCGGACGTCCCCCCATGGTGCCACGCGCCGCCGGTCAGCCGTCGCCGGCGTCCGGCTCGCGCCAGCCGTTGGTGATGGGAAGCCGGCGGTCCCGGCCGAACGCCTTGAGCGAGATCTTCGGCCCCGGGGGGTACTGCCGTCGCTTGTACTCGGCGACGTCGGTGAGCCGCAGCACCTTCGCCACCAGCTCGCGGTCGAACCCGGCCGCGACCAGCTCGAGGGAGCCGCGGTCCTGCTCGACGTAGTCGTCGAGCATGTCGTCGAGGACCTCGTAGGGGGGCAGCGAGTCGGCGTCGCGCTGCCCCGGCCGCAGCTCGGCGGACGGCTCCTTGCTGATGGAGCTCTCCGGCACCGGCGCCGTCTCGCCGCGCGACTCGGCGTCCTTGTTCCGCCAGCGTGCCAGCGCCCACACCAGCGTCTTCGGCACGTCCTTGAGCGGCGCGAAGCCGCCCACCGCATCGCCGTAGAGCGTCGAGTAGCCGACGGACAGCTCGGACTTGTTGCCGGTGGCGAGCACCAGGTGACCGTGCTGGTTCGACAGCCCCATCAGCGTCGTGCCGCGCACCCGCGCCTGCAGGTTCTCCTCGGCCAGACCGGTGAGCTCGATCCCGCCGAGGAACGCCTCCACCACCGGCGCGATGGCGATGGTGGAGAAGTTCAGCCCGGTCCGCTCGGCCAGGTCGAGGGCGTCGGACCGCGAGTGGTCGGACGAGTAGCTGCTCGGCATCGAGACCCCGTAGACGTTCTCGGCCCCGACCGCGTCGCAGGCGACGACAGCCGTCAGCGCCGAGTCGATCCCGCCGGAGAGCCCGAGCACCACGGTCCGGAAGCCGTTCTTGTGCGTGTAGTCGCGCAGCGCCATCACCAGCGCCGCGTAGACCTCGGCCTCGTCGTCCAGTCGCGGCGCGATGCCGGCGGAGAGCCTCTCGTACGCCGGTGCCGGCTCGTCCGAGACGGCCACCCGGGCCACCGTGCCCGGTGAGGCGCCGATGATGCCGCCGGGGTCGGTGGACCCCTGCGGGAGGTCGAGGTCGACGACGAGGCAGCCTTCCTCGAACTGAGGGGCCCGCGCCAGCACGGTCCCGTCGGGGGAGACCACGATCGAGTCGCCGTCGAAGATGAGCTCGTCCTGGCCGCCGACCATGTTGACGTAGGCGAGGGTGCACCCCGCTGATGCCGCGCGCCGGCGGACGAGGTCGAGGCGGACGTCGTCCTTGTTGCGCTCGTACGGCGAGGCGTTGATGACCAGCAGCAGCCCGGCGCCGGCGTCGCGGGCCAGCGTCACGGGCCCGCCCTCCTGCCAGATGTCCTCGCAGATCACCACGGCGACGTCGGCGCCGTGGACGCGCGCCAGCGTCAGCGACGAGCCCGGCACGAAGTAGCGGTACTCGTCGAACACCCCGTAGTTGGGCAGGTGGTGCTTCGCGTAGCGGGCGACGACCCGGCCGCGATGCAGGAGCGCGGCGGCGTTCTGCGGCGCCCCGGCGGGCCTCCCGAGCACCGGCACCGCGTCCGCCGTGCCGTCGAGGTAACCGAGGACGACCAGCATCCCGCCGAGCCCCTCGTGTTCGAGCCGGGTGGCGACCTCGGCGAGGCCGGCGCGGGACGCTTCGACGAACGACCGTCGGAGCGCGAGGTCCTCGACCGGGTAGCCGGTCAGCATCATCTCGGGGAAGGCGACGACGTGCGCGCCCTGCTCCGCGGCGTGGTTCGCCCAGCGCAGCACCTGTTCGGCGTTGCCGTCGATGTCGCCGACCGTCGGGTTGGTCTGCGCGAGTGCGAGACGCAGCTGGGCCACGCCACCAGCCTAGGCAACGCGGCTAGGAACCGGGGCCGCCGCCGGTGCGCCGGGTCCAGGTCCGTGGGTCGGCGGCGGGGGCGCCGGGCGCGGTGAGCCCGACCGGCTCGTGGTGCAGCCGGGTGGCGAAGCCCGCGAAGTGCTCGCGCAGCCACCGGGTCATGTCGTCGGCGGGCATGGGCCGGGCCAGCAGGTGGCCCTGCAGCAGGTCGCACTCCAGGTCCTCGAGGATGCGCCAGGTGCGTTCGTCCTCGACGCCCTCGGCCACCACGTGCAGCCCGAGCTCGTGCCCGAGGCTGATGACGGCCCGGACGATGGCCAGGTCGTCGGCGCTGTCGGCCAGGTTGTGGACGAACGCACGGTCGATCTTGACCTCGTGGACCGGCAGGTTGCGCAGCCGGGTGAGCGAGGAGTAGCCGGTCCCGAAGTCGTCCACCGACACCGACAGGCCGAGCTCGACCAGCCGTTGCAGTGCGCCCACCGCACGCTCGGGGTCGGAGACGATGGCGCTCTCGGTCACCTCGAGCTTGAGCAGCCGGGCGGGCAGGCCGGCCTTCACGAGCAGCCGCGCCACGACATCGGCGAGATCGGTCTCGAGCAGGTTGCGCATCGAGATGTTGACCGCCACGGTCACCGGCGTGCCCGCGTCGCGCCAGGTGGCGCACTGGTTCACCGCGGTCTCGGTCACGAACTGGGTGAGCGGCCGGATCAGGCCGGTGTGCTCGGCGAGCGGGACGAACTCGTCCGGTGGCACCTGCCCCCACACCGGGTGCTTCCAGCGCAGCAGCGCCTCGACGCCGGTGACCCGCCCGGTGGTGGGCTCGGCCTGGGGCTGGTAGTGCACCTCGAGCGTGTCCTCCTCGAGGGCACGGGTGAGGTCGCTGATCAGCGACAGCCGCCGGGCGCTGTAGGGGTCGCGTTCCGCGGAGTAGCTGGCGACGCCGGTGAGCCGGCGCTTGGCGTCGTACATCGCGACCTCGGCCCGGCGCAGCAGCAGCGCGGCGGAGGCGCCGTCGCGGGGTGCCATGGCGATGCCGACGCTGGCGGTGACGTCGAGCTTGACGTCACCGACGTCGAAGGGGCGGGAGAAGTCGCGCGCGATCCGCGCCACCATGCCCTCGACGTGCACGTCGTCGTCACCGAGCAGGATCGCGAACTCGTCGCCGCCGAGCCGGGCCACCACGGTCTCGTCGTGCTCGAGCCGGCTCAGCCGGTGACCCACCAGTTGGAGCAGCTGGTCCCCGACGTCGTGCCCCAGGGTGTCGTTGACCTCCTTGAAGCGGTCGACGTCCATGAGGAGCACGGCGGCCGAGCCGGTGGCCAGCAGCCGCCGCTCGAGCCGCTGCTGGAAGTGCAGGCGGTTGGGCAGCCCGGTCAGCGGGTCGTGCAGCGCGAGGTGCTCGGTCTCCAGCGCTGCGGCGCGGACTCGCTCCACGAGACCGCTGTTGGACAGAGCCACGCTGGCGTGGCCGGCCAGCGCCTCGAACAGCCGGGCATCCTCGTCGTCGAAGGTGCTCACGTCGTCGAGCCGGTCGGCGACGACGAGCACGCCCGAGATGCGGCCGCCGTCGCGCAACGGGGCGGCCATCGCGTCGAGATGGCCGCTGCCGCGCAGCGCCTCGTTCGGCTCGCCCCTTCGCCCCACCTCGCGCCGGACGACCTCACCGTCGCAGGCGGCGGCCCACCACTGTGGGGCGCCGCCACGGACCCGACTGGCGTCGGGGTCGGGGCAGACCATGACCTGCGCGTGCTTGGCCCGCAGCAGCTCGCGGGCCTCGCGTTTCACCGTCTCGAGCACCGTCTCGTCCTGCAGCGACGCGTCCACCGAGCGGGTGAACTGGTAGAGCAGCTCGAGTCGGCCGTAGCGCAGGCGCTGCACGTGGTAGCCGCGGTAGAGGGCGAAGCAGAGGGCGGCCATGACCGCGAGCAGCACGATGGCCGGTGTCTCCCGCCGCAGGATCAGTGCGGTCACCAGGCCGAGGTCGGTCACCACGAGCGTGGCGATGCTGCCGTAGACCAGGCGGCGGGCCAGCGACCGGCCGTCGCCCTCGCTCCGCCGCAGCCAGATCACCGCGAAGACGGCGAGCCCGGAGATGGCGTTGACGACCAGCGCGGTCACCAGCAGGGCGAGCCAGCCGAGCGGGTCCAGCGGACCGGTGCCCAGGGCGTCGAGGAGCAGCGAGAACAGCGTCGCCGCGAGCGCCGTCTGCAGCAGGGTGGACGAGAGGTTGAAGACCAGCTTGATGGGCGGCCTGCGGTAGACCAGCCCGATCGTCACGGCGACGCCGGTGAGGGCGGCGAGGACGAGCTCGTCGGTCGTGGCGAACAGCAGCCCCAGCGCCAGGGGGAGCTCGTTGAACGTCAGCGTGTGGCTCTCGCGGCCGATGGGCAGGTGGACGACGAACCGCTCGGTGAGCGCGAACAGCACCGCGAGCAGCAGCAGGGGGAGGTGCGGCTCGAGCGCCGGCAGCTGCGGACCTGTCCACCACAGGGCTCCCCCCGTGGCTGCGAGCAGGCCGGAGACCAGCCAGACGCGGGGGTCCTGCAGCGGGAGACGGACCACGCCGGCCATTGTGGACCAGCGTCCCGTCGCCACGCAGCGTTTTCCTCCGGTCCCGCTGCGTGACGGGTCGGGTTCGATCAGGGACGGAGGCGGTTCCAGCTGTGACCGGCGAGCGTGGCGCCCTCCTTCTTGTTCCAGCTGTGACCGGCGACCTTCTCCTTCTTGTTCCAGCTGTGACCGGCACGGTCCTGGCCGGCGTCGAGGAGACCGGTGGAGAGGAAAGCGGCCACGGCGAGGGCGAGGGCGGCGAGAACGGCGACCATCATGGTGGGGACGGAGGTGCGGGCGTGAACCATGGTTCGGCTCCTTGGGTCGGGGGCCCCAGCAGGGGGAGGGGGCTACCAGCCATGATCGATACCGCGACTTCACGACATGGCCACGGCCGACCGTTGTATCGGTAAATCTTTGCGGCTCGATGCCCGTAACGTCCAGGAAACACCCGAACGGCAGAATCCCGACCATGGACAAGCAGCAGGAATTCGTGCTCCGGACGCTCGAGGAGCGGGACATCCGCTTTGTCCGGCTCTGGTTCACCGACGTGCTGGGCTTCCTCAAGTCGGTGGCGGTCGCCCCCGCCGAGCTCGAGGGTGCGTTCGACGAGGGCATCGGCTTCGACGGGTCGGCCATCGAGGGCTTCGCCCGGGTCTACGAGTCGGACATGCTGGCCAAGCCCGACCCCGGCACCTTCCAGGTGCTGCCGTGGCGCTCCGAGTCACCGGGGACGGCGCGGATGTTCTGCGACATCCTGCTGCCCGACGGCGCCCCGTCGTACGCCGATCCGCGGCAGGTGCTCAAGCGCACGCTCGCGCGCGCCGCTGACCTCGGCTTCGCGTTCTACACCCACCCGGAGATCGAGTTCTTCTTGTTCCGCGACCTGCCCACCGGCGGTCAGCCGCCCGTTCCCGCGGACCAGGGCGGCTACTTCGACCACCTGGCCCACGGCGCCGGTCACGACTTCCGTCGCGACGCGATCACGATGCTCGAGTCGATGGGCATCTCCGTGGAGTTCAGCCACCACGAGGGGGCGCCCGGCCAGCAGGAGATCGACCTGCGCTACGCCGACGCGCTGTCGACGGCCGACAACATCATGACGTTCCGCCACGTGATGAAGGAGGTGGCGCTCGGCCAAGGGGTGCACGCGTCGTTCATGCCCAAGCCGTTCACCGAGCACCCCGGCTCCGGCCTGCACACCCACCTGTCGCTGTTCGAGGGTGAGCGCAACGCCTTCTTCGAGGCGGGCGCCCAGTTCCAGCTGTCCAAGGTCGCCCGCGCCTTCATCGCCGGTCTGCTCCGCCACGCCGGCGAGATCACCGCCGTCACCAACCAGTGGGTCAACTCCTACAAGCGGCTCTCCGGGGGCGGCGAGGCGCCGGCCTACGTCTGCTGGGGCCACAACAACCGGTCGGCACTGGTCCGGGTGCCGATGTACAAGCCGGCCAAGGGCCAGTCGACCCGCGTCGAGCTCCGCTCGCCCGACACCGCCTGCAACCCCTACCTGGCGTTCGCGGTGATCCTGGCGGCCGGCCTCAGGGGCATCGAGGAGGGCTACGAGCTGCCCGACGGCGCCGAGGACAACGTGTGGGAGCTGACCGACGGCGAGCGGCGGGCGATGGGCATCGAGCCGCTGCCGGCCAGCCTCACCGACGCGGTCCGGCTGATGGAGGGCAGCGAGCTGGTCGCCGAGACACTGGGCGAGCACGTCTTCGACTTCTTCCTCCGCAACAAGCGGTCCGAGTGGGCCGACTACCGCCGCCAGGTGACGGCGTTCGAGCTCGACCGCTACCTGCCGGTGCTCTGACCCCGACCGGCAGCCGGGCCAGGTGACGACCCGCCCACGGCCAAGATCACTGACTCCGGCGCACCAATGGTGCTGCTGTGCCCCGGGTGGCGTTCCAACCGCCCCAGCCGTGTGCACCAGCCCCATTGGTGCGTCCGGGTCGGCACCCAGGTCTAGTAGCGTCCGGCCTGTGACGCCGTCGATCCTGGTCGTGCAGCACGAGGACGACTGCGGCCCGGACCGGCTCGCGGGCTGGCTCGCCGACGCGGGGGTCGCGCTCGACGTCCGCCGCCCCTATGCCGGCGACCCGCTCCCCGCCACCGTGGCTGGCGCGGAGGGCGCGGACGGCGCGGACGGCCTGGTCGTGCTCGGCGGTTCGATGGGGGCGGGCGACGATGCCGGCCACCCCTGGCTGACGCCCACCAGGGCACTCCTCGCCGACGCGGTGACGAGCGGCACGCCGACCCTCGGGATCTGCCTCGGTGCCCAGCTGTTGGCAGCGGCCTGCGGGGGCCGGGTCGAGGTGGGCGGGCCCGGCATCGAACCGGGGGTGCTCGACATCCGCTGGCGCCCTGCCGCGGCCGACGACCCGCTGTGCGCCGGCCTGCCCGACCCCTACCCCGGCCCGTCCATGCACAAGGACGCGATCGTCGTGCTGCCGCCGGGGGCAGTGTGGCTCGCAGAGACCGACATCTATCCGCACCAGGTCTTCCGGGTGGGTGGCGCAGCGTGGGGCGTCCAGTTCCACCCCGAGGTGTCCGAGGCGACCTTCCGCTCCTGGACGCCGGGCTGCGCCGAGGACCTGGCCCTGGCCGGCACCGACGCGGACCGGGTCGTCGGTGCCCTGGTGGCCCGTGACGCGGAGGTGGTCGCGGCCGGTCGAGCCCTGGCGTCGCGGTTCGGCGCCCTGGTCGGGCAGCGCGCCGGGTTGCACGAACCCTCGGTGACGTGAGTGGCCGCCGGCCGGGGCCCGAGCGTGACCGCACGGCTGGCGAGGGTCGGGTTCACCGACCCGGAGCGGGCGCTGGCCGCGGCCGACGACGACCCGGCCCG
>JBOGDY010000076.1:0-8989 GCA_050742955.1 Actinomycetes bacterium
GTGCGTCGTTGCGTGTGCCCAGGCTCGTTCGACCCGGTGACGAACGGCCATCTCGACGTCATCGGGCGGGCCAGCCGGCTCTACGACGACGTCACGGTGGCGGTGCTGATCAACCAGTCCAAGCGGGGGCTCTTCGACGTCGAGGAGCGCATGGCGATGCTCCGTGAGGTCACCGCGGAGCTGGGCAACGTGACGGTCGACGCGTTCCACGGGCTGCTTGTCGACTACTGCCGCGCGCGGGAGATCCCGGCGGTCGTCAAGGGTCTGCGGGCGGTCACCGACTTCGACTACGAGCTGCAGATGGCTCAGATGAACCACCGGCTCACCGGCGTCGAGACGCTCTTCGTCGCGACCAACCCGGAGTACTCCTTCCTGTCGTCTAGTCTCGTGAAGGAGGTCGCGACCTGGGGTGGGGACGTCTCGGGTCTCGTCCCGGAGGCCGTCCTGCGCCGGATGCGCGCACGGCTGCGGGATTCCGACGGTTGAGGGGAGGCGCGCACCCGTGGACGTCCACGACAAGCTCGACCAGCTGACAGACATCGTGGAGAACGCCCGCTCGATGCCGATGTCGGCCTCCTGCATCATCAACCGCGGAGAGGTCCTGGGCCTGCTCGAGGAGCTGCGGGAGCTGTTGCCCGAGGAGTTCCGGCATGCGCAGATGCTGCTGCAGGACCGGGAGGCGGTCGTAGACGAGGGCCGCCGGGAGGCCGAGCGGATCGCCGAGCTGGCCGAGGTGGAGCGGGCCCAGCTGGTGTCCGACACCGACGTGGTCGCCGAGGCCCTGCGGCAGGCCGACCAGATCCGGGCCGCGGCGGTCGAGGAGTCCCGGGCGATGCGCGGGGAGGTCGACGACTACGTCGACACCAAGCTGGCCAACTTCGAGGTCGTCCTGGACAAGACCCTCTCCGCCGTGCACCGGGGCCGGGAGAAGCTGCGCGGCCGAAGCCCTCACGAGGACCTGGCCGACCAGGACCACGACGACGACGGTCACGTCCGCAGGCACCCGCTCGACGACGAGAGCCGGCTGTGACGGCAGCCTCCCGGCGCGACTCGTCCGGGCCACCCGGCGCCGCCGGGTAAGGACTCGTTTGGGCCACCCGGCGCCGTCGGGTAGCCTGACCGCTGGTTTCGTCAGGAGCCGTGACCGCTGTGCCCGCAGAGAGCAGGAGAGAACTGACCCGCCTCGATCCCCGGCAACCTCTCGTGATCGACACCCGCGAGCTGGGCCGCCGGCCCGGATCGATGCGGACCGTCTCCAGGTCTGTGCCGGCGCCGGCCGGTCTCGGTGTCGACGTGCTCGGGGTTCCAGCGGGGTCCCAGCTCGAGCTTGACCTCCGGCTCGAGTCGGTGGTGGAGGGCGTGCTGGTCTCCGGCACCGCGAGCGCAGCGGCCGCCGGTGAGTGCGTCCGCTGCCTCGACGCGGTCACGCGGCGACTCGTGACCGACCTGCAGGAGCTCTTCGCCTACCCGGGCGACGAGCCGGTCGACGACGACGAAGCCGCGCTGCGCCAGATCGAGGGAGACCTGCTCGACCTCGAACCGGTGCTGCGGGACGCGGTGGTGCTCGCACTGCCGCTCCAGCCGGTGTGCCGGGACGACTGCCCGGGCCTGTGCCCCGAGTGCGGGGCGCGACTCGCGGACGAGCCGCGGCACGAGCACGAAGCGTCCGACCCACGCTGGGCGGCGTTGCGAGGCCTGTCGGACAAGCAGAACGAGGAGACCTGATTCGTGGCCGTTCCCAAGCGGAAGATGTCGCGCAGCAACACCCGCTCGCGGCGGGCGCAGTGGAAGACCACCCCCGCTCCTCTGGTCGCGTGCAAACGCTGCCGTGAGCTCAAGCTGCCGCACGTGGCCTGCCCCACCTGTGGCACCTACAACGAGCGCACCATCCTCGACGTCTGAGCCGCCCGTGACTCGGGCAGCATCCACGGGAGGAGTCACGCGGTGAGGAACGGTGAGCCGGCCGAGCTCTGCGAGAGGCTCGGCGTCGAGGTCGTGACGTCCCAGCTCGAGCGCGCGCTCACGCACCGTTCCTACGCCTACGAGAACGGCGGGCTGCCCACCAACGAACGGTTGGAGTTCCTCGGCGACTCGGTGCTCGGGCTCGTGGTGACCGACACGCTCTACCGCAACCATCCCGAGCTGCCCGAGGGCCAGCTGGCCAAGCTGCGCGCCGCGGTCGTCAACATGCGAGCCCTCGCCGACGTGGGCCGCGAGCTCGACCTGGGCCGCTACGTGCGCCTCGGCCGTGGCGAGGAGGCCACCGGGGGGCGCGACAAGTCCTCGATCCTCGCCGACACGCTCGAGGCGCTGCTGGGTGCGGTCTACCTCGACCGCGGCCTCGATGTCGCCGCCGATCTCGTGCACCGGCTCTTCGACCCTCTGATCGAGGAGGCGGCGACCCTCGGAGCCGGGCTCGACTGGAAGACCAGCCTGCAGGAGCTCACCGCCACCGGCGCCATGGGCGTCCCCGACTACGTCGTGACCGAGAGCGGGCCGGACCACGAGAAGGTGTTCACGGCCGTGGTCCAGGTCGCCGGCGACGCCTACGGCGAGGGCACCGGCCGCAGCAAGAAGGAGGCCGAGCAGGAGGCGGCGGCGTCGGCCTGGCGCCGGATCCGCGCCCGGCTCGCCGACGAGGGCGCCACGGGCTGACATGCCCGAGCTGCCCGAGGTCGAGGTGGTCCGGCGCGGTCTCGAGCGGTGGGTCTCCGGTCGCACGATCGACGCGGTGACCGTGTCTCACCCGCGAGCGGTCCGCCGGCACATCGCCGGTGGCGACGACTTCGCGGCCCGGCTCGCGGGGCGTTCGGTCGGGCCCGCGAGGCGGCGCGGCAAGTACCTGTGGCTCCCGCTCGACGACGTGCCCGACGCCGAGGAGCACGACGCGCTGCTGGCCCACCTCGGCATGAGCGGGCAGCTGCTGGTGCGGCCGGCCGGCGTCGCCGACGAGACCCATCTGAGGGTGCGGGTCACCTTCCGCGACGGCGGCAGCGAGCTGCGGTTCGTCGACCAGCGCACCTTCGGTGGGCTGGCGCTGACCCCGACGCTGGGTGGCGTGCCGGCCCCGATCGTGCACATCGGCCGCGACCCGATGGACCCCGAGCTCGACGAGGGCGCCGTCGCAGCCACCTTGCGGCGCCGTCGTACCGGCCTGAAACGTGCCCTGCTCGACCAGTCGCTGGTCAGCGGCATCGGCAACATCTATGCGGACGAGGCGCTGTGGCGCGCCAGGCTGCACTACGCGCGGCCCACCGAGACCCTCACCCGTCGTCAGGTCCACACGGTCCTCGCCGCCGCCCGGGCGGTGATGGCCGAGGCCCTCGGCCACGGCGGGACGTCCTTCGACGCGCTCTACGTCGACGTCGCCGGGGGCAGCGGCTACTTCGAGCGGGAGCTCGCGGTCTACGGCAGGGCCGGGCTGCCCTGCCGGCGCTGCGGTGCCGTGCTGGTCCGGGAGCCGTTCATGAACCGGTCCTCCTACCGGTGCCCCCGGTGCCAGCCGAAGCCCCGGAGAGCACGCTGGTAGCGCGATACTTGCGGGGTGAGCGATGTCGTCGGGCAGGGGGACGGCGACCGGCCGCAGGGCTATGGCGCGCTGCCCGGCCGGCGGGCGGTGGTCGTGCTCGTCCTCCTCGTCCTGCTGCTCGGCGGCTGGTGGGCCGTGCGCTCCGGGGTCCTGCCCGGGACGACGACGGACGGCTCGGCCTCGTCGAAGGGCCCCCGCGTGGTCACCCTCGAAGGGAACCGGCTGGTCCTGCGCGGCATCGACGGCGACCAGACCTCCCTCCGGCTGCCTCACGGGCTGGGTCAGGACGGTCCCCTGTTCGTCGTCGAAGGCACCGGCCGGCCCGCGGTGGTCGGGGTCGCGGACGGCACCCTCTACCGGGTCGAGCCGCGGCCGGGCGGGTCGGTGTCGGCCCTCGGTCCCGCGTTGGCGGTGCTGGCCGCCCCCGCCGGCTCCGGCGAGGTCCTGGTCCTCGTCGACGGGCCGGCCGGGCCGGCGGTCGTGTCGGTCCGTGCCGCGACCGGTGCCGTGGCCGACCGGGCACCGTTTCCCGGCTTCGACCCGCTGGACGGCAGGACGCCGCGGGCCGCACTGACGACCTTCGGCCCGCTGGGACTGCTCATGAGCCAGCCGACCGGTCACGGGGAGGAGAAGCTCTCGGTGGCCTGGACCCGCGACGCCGTGGACGCCGGATGGGCCGGCCAACAGGTCCCCCTCAACCAGCCGGGCCGTTTGCTGGGCGCCTCCGGTGACTGGGTCCTCGTCCTGCACGGCGACTGTCCCGGCGCCGACTGCCGGCTGGACGTCGTGACCGTCCGGCCGCACGCCGCCACCGCTCGTGAGGTCCACCCGCCCGCCGGCTGGTCGTTCGCACCGGGCCCGGTCGCGGGTCGCGCGCACGAGGTGCTGGTGCCCGTCGTCGACCTCGCGCGCGGGCGGCGGGCGCTGGCCCGGCTGGTCTCCGGCGGCGACAACGCCCTCTTCGTCCGCGGGACCGAGGCCGTCCACCAGCCCGCTGGGATGGTGGAGGGCGGGGACGGCGCGGTCTACCTCGCGGTGCAGCGCCGCGACGGTGCAGGTCTCGATGTCCGGGCCTGGCGACGGGAGGCGGCCGGCCTCGCAGCGAGCCTCGAAGGTCCGGCGCTGCCCGGCTCCGCCCGCCTGGTGTGCGTGTGCCGGTGAACGGCTCGAGGGGACGGGGCGTGCTCGTGCCGGCGCTCGCCGCGGGGACCGCGGCGCTGGTCGTCGCGGGGGTGGTGTCCCTCGGTGCGGCGGAGGGCGGCCCGGCAGGCACGAGGTCGTACGGCGAGGAGCAACCGGCTCTGTCAGCGCAGGTGATCCAGGAGCGCAGGGACGCGGTGCTCCGCCGCTTCTCCGTGGCTGTGGAGAACCTCGAGACACGGCCGATCGTCGTGACGCGCCTCCGGCTGGTCGTGCCCGGCTTCGACTCGCCCGGTCCGATCGCCAAGGACTCGCCCATACCGCCGGGGCAGGTCGTGAACCTCCCCTGGTCCTACGGCCGGCCCCGGTGCCCTCCCGGCGAGGCCACCCCCGAGGCCGGCACCCCGCGCGTCGCGTTGCGGGTCCGCGTGGGGACCGACGAGCCCGCCGAGGTGCGCCTGGTCCCGACCATCCGCGACGGGGTGATCGGTCGCACGCTGCAGGGTGAGTGCCTCGCCCGGCGGATCCGCCGGGAGGTGTCGCTCACCTTCGGTCCTTGGCGGGTCGCCGGGAGCGGTGACGACGTGCGGCTGCGCGGCACCCTCGAGGTGCGGCTGCGCGACCCCCGGCGCGCCCGAGCGGTGACGCAGGTGGCGGGCAGCGTGATCTACGACCTGGCCCCGGACGGCCCGTCGCGCGCGCCGCTGGCCCGGGTCGACGCGTCCGCCCCGGCTGCCTCGGTCCCCGTGGTGGTCACCCAGGCCCGATGCGACGGGCATGCGGTGGGGGAGGTCAAGAAGCCCTACGCCTTCCTGGTGTGGCTGGCCGAGCCCGGGGGGCCGGAGCAGGCGGCGTCCATCGAGGTCAGTGCCGAGGACGAGGCCCGGTTCCAGGCCGTCTGCCGGCTCTGACGCCGGGTCGCGCTGCGCCCGGGCCCCCGTTCACCCGGACGGGCCAACCTCAGTTGTGATCACACCGTGACCTATTGACCGACCCCGGCTGGGATGCGACCCTGGAAACCCCCCACCGTCGCCCCCGTAGTCACCCTGCGCGCACCACGGCGACGAGAACCTCGACAGCCGGGCCCCACCGGGCCGGAAGCATGGAGGATCGCCCATGGCGAAGGCTCTTGTCGGTCATGTAGGTGGCCTCGACCCCCTCGTGGCCTTCGAGGTGAGACGTCTTCGCGAGCGAGTTCGTGATCTCGAGTCCGAGGTGCTGCGCCTCCGGTCCGAGAACGACACGCTCGCGGCCGGGGTCGGCGAGACCGACCTCATCGCACTCGACGTGAACAACCTCGACGTGAAGAAGACCCCGGCGCTGGCCTGACCAGCGCCGACCGAGACGGGACGCCGGAGCACGGGGCGTCCCGTTTCCCATGCCCGGCCGCGCCTGACAATGACCGTGACCCGCGGGTCGTGACCTGGGTCGGGCCCGCTCGTTGACGCCACCGACGAGATCCGTCACCGTCGGAGGTCGAGTCGTGCCCCGTTCCCACACCCTGCTCGCCGCGCTGCTCGCGCTGGTCATCGGGCCAGTCGTCCTCGCCGCCCCCGCGGGAGCGCACGCCGGGGGGTCGGCCGACGAGCGGGCCAAGAAGCGGCAGCAGTTCACCGACGGGGTCAACGTGCCGGTGGTGTCCAGCCCGAACATCCGGTTCGTGGAGAACTTCCCGGAGACGGCGGCGATCTCCGGCATCTTCGCCAAGGGCGCCCCCTACTTCTACGTCTCCAGCACCGACAGCATCAGCGTCTTCGACGTCTCCGACCCGGTCCACCCGACCCTGACCGGCACCCTGCCCAACCTCGTCTTCGAGAACGAGGCGATGAACTACGGCGAGAAGAAGGTCGACGGCGTCGTCAACCGGTTCGTGCTCGTCGGCGCCGACCTCGTGGAGTACGGCCCGACCGAGCCCGACCACCTGGGCCGCAGCAACGAGGTCATGGTCGTCGACGTCACCGACCCGACGCGTCCCTACATCCGCTCGCGGGTGGCGACCCGGACCAACACCCACACGGTGTCCTGCATCGACGAGAGCGACTGCCAGTACGCCTACACGGCCGGAGGCAACGGCACGTTCTCGGTCGTCGACCTCACCGACCTGGACGCCCCGCGTGAGCTGGGGGTGTTCGGCTCACCCGCCGGCGACCCCAACGCGGTCTTCACCCGCGGGGCCGGTCACAAATGGAACTTCGACGACGCCGGCTACGGCGTGCACACCGGATCGGGCGGCAGCGCGATCTTCGACGTGTCCGACCCGACCGACCCGGTGCTCGCGGCCACGACGGACCGGAATGGCACGCGGGGCCCCTGGAACGACTTCATCCACCACAACTCCGCCCGGCCCAACGCGTCCCGGTTCGCGTCCGGCACGGCCCCCAGCGTGGCCGCCGGGAACGTGCTGCTCGTCACGGAGGAGGACTACGAGAACACCGACTGCGCCACGGCCGGCAGCTTCCAGACCTGGCACGTGGGCCGGCTCGACGGGACGCCGGGCTCGATCCGGCCCCTGGACCGGATCAACCCGGTCGACATCGGCGAGGGCGTGTCCGCCCCGCACCTGGCGTTCTGCTCGGCGCACTGGTTCGACTACCACCAGAGCGGGATCGTGGCCCAGGGCTACTACGAGGGCGGTCTGCGGCTCATCGACACCCGCGACCCCTCCGACCTCAAGGAGTACGGCTACGTCGCCAGCGGCTTGTCCGAGGTGTGGGACGCCTACTGGGTGCCCTCCCGGAACAGCCACGGCGGGGCGACCGGCAGGAAGACCAACGTGGTCTACACCGTCGACGCGGTGCGCGGCCTGGACGTCTACACGGTCGACCTGCCCGGCTCGGGAGGCGCGACGTCGCAGCCGCTGCTGGGCTCACTGGGCGGGGCGGACGGTCCCGCGGCGGCGGTCATCGCGCTGCTGGTCGCCGGTCTGGCCCCCCTCGGCATCGCCCGGCGCCGCCGCCTGGCGGACCCGGCGCGCTGAGCCGGGGCGCCTACCGGGCCCGGTCCGACCCGGAAGGTAGAGTGTGCCCGGCCTTCCCCGCCCGACGTACGCCCTGACCTGAGCATGTGACGACCGCTGGACCGGTCGCGCCTCGGTCCGGGCCGAGGAGTCCCGCGCGTGCACCTGAAGAGCCTCACCCTCAAGGGCTTCAAGTCCTTCGCGTCGGCGACCACCTTCCGCTTCGAGCCGGGCATCACCTGCGTGGTCGGCCCGAACGGCTCCGGCAAGTCCAACGTCGTCGACGCCCTCGCCTGGGTGATGGGCGAGCAGGGCGCCAAGTCACTGCGCGGCGGCAAGATGGAGGACGTCATCTTCGCCGGCACATCGGGGTCCGGCGGGACGAGCGCCCGGGCTCCGCTGGGCCGCGCCGAGGTGTCTCTGACCATCGACAACGGCGACGGCGCGCTGCCCATCGACTACACCGAGGTCACCATCTCGCGGATCATGTTCCGCGGCGGCACCTCCGAGTACTCGATCAACGGCGCCGCCTGCCGACTGCTCGACATCCAGGAGCTGCTCTCGGACTCGGGCATCGGTCGCGAGATGCACGTCATCGTCGGTCAGGGCCAGCTCGACGCGGTCCTGTCGGCGGGGCCGGAGGAGCGGCGCGGGTTCATCGAGGAGGCGGCCGGGGTCCTCAAGCACCGCAAGCGCAAGGAGAAGGCGCTGCGCAAGCTCGAGGCGATGCAGGCAAACCTCACCCGGGTCCAGGACCTCACAGCCGAGCTGCGCCGCCAGCTCAAGCCGCTGGGACGTCAGGCCGAGGTCGCCCGGCGCGCCGTGGTGATCCAGTCCGACCTGCGCGACGCCCGGCTGCGGCTGCTCGCCGACGACCTCGTGGCGATGACGGCCACCCTGGAGGCCGAGGTCGCCGACGAGACCGCGCTGCGGGAGCGGCGGGCCGAGGTCGAGCGGGTGCTGGCCGAGGCCCAGCAGCGCGAGGCCGACCTCGAGAAGGCCGCCGAGCAGGAGGCGCCGGTCCTGGCCCGCGCCCAGGAGACCTGGTACCGGCTGTCCTCGCTGCGGGAGCGGTTCCGCGGCACCGGCGGTCTCGCGGTCGAACGGGTCCGCCACCTCACCGAAGAGCCGGACGGACCCGAGCGGGCCCGCTCCGGGCCCGACCCCGACGAGCTCGAGGCGCAGGCCGACCGGGTCCGCGCCGAGGAGCAGCAGATCGCCGCCTCGGTGACCCGCGACCGCGAGACCTTGGCCACCGCGGTCAGGGCTCGCCAGGAGGCCGAGGACGCGCTTGCCGCCGAGGAGCAGCGGGTCGCCGCGGCCGCTCGGGCCGCCGCCGACCGACGCGAGGGGCTGGCCAGGCT
>JBOGDY010000077.1:0-8988 GCA_050742955.1 Actinomycetes bacterium
GCCTGGCCGTCGTGGTCGCCGTCGCATGCCTTGCCACGGTCAACATCCCCAGGCTGCGCCGCGGCCCCGGCACCTTCACCGCCGTACGCCGGGGAGCCCGCCGATGACATCGCCCCGGCCGGCCGGACACCTGCTGATGCCGGCCACCGTTCTCGCGGCCGGCACCGGCCTGCTGTGCGTGTTGGTGGGCTGGCGGACCGAGGGCTCGCGCGGTCTGGTCGCGGCGGCCCTGGGCACCGTCCTCGTCCTGGCCTTCCTGCTGGTGGGACAGCTGCCGGTCGCCCAGGCGTCCCGGGGGCGTCGCGGGCTCGGGGCGATGCTGCTGCTGCTCGGCTACACGACCCGGATCGCGTTGCTGCTCGCTGCCTTCCGCGCGTTCTACAGCGCACCGTCGGTCGACCGCGAGGTCCTGGGCGTCACGATCGTGGTCACCGCCCTCGCCTGGACGGCGGGTGCTGTGTGGGCGTTCCTGCGGTGGCGCCCGCTCTACGTCGAGCCCGAGAACGCGGCGGACGAGCCCTCGAGGCCCCGCTGATAGGGTCGCCGGGCCATGGTCGACGACCCCCCTCATGACGGTGAGCCGTCGGGTCCTCCGCCGGTGCGGGAGGTCGACGGCTGGGCCGTGGTCAGCTACCTGCTCGGCGGCGTGATCCTTTACGGCGGGCTCGGGTGGTTGGTCGACGCGTGGTTGGGGACGCGTGGGTTCGTGGCCGCCGGGATCGTGCTGGGCGCAGCCGCCGGAGTCTGGGTCGTGTGGCTCCGATACAGTAAGTCCTGATCCCGAAAGCATTTCAACGCCGATGCACCGCGCCGGAAATGGAGACGCCTTGCACCTGGTCAACATGGCCCAGGCGGCTCAGGAGGAGGAGTTCCATGCCCCGGGGCCGGGCGACTTCGAGTTCCCGCCCCTGTTCAGCGAGTTCACCAAGCCGATGCTCATCATCGTGCTGGGGACCGTGGCGATCGGGCTCCTCTTCTACCTCGCCGCCCGTCGGGCCGCGATGGTGCCGGGCAAGGGCCAGTTCGCCGGCGAGCTCGTCTACAACTTCGTGCGTGACGGCATCGTGGGCGACACGATCGGGCGCGAGGGCCGCAAGTTCGTGCCCCTGCTCACGACGATGTTCTGCTTCATCGCCGTGCTCAACCTCTCGGGAATCATCCCGGTGCTTCAGCTGCCGGCGACTTCGAAGATCGCCATCCCGCTGTTCCTCGCCCTGATCTCGTGGGGCGTGTTCAACTACGTCGGCATCAAGCGGCACGGGTTCGTCGGCTACTTCAAGGCGATGATGTTCCCGCCGGGGCTGCCGAAGCTCATCTACGTCCTGCTGGCGCCGCTCGAGTTCTTCTCCACGGTGATCATCCGGCCGATCACGCTCACCCTGCGACTCACGCTCAACATGTTCGCCGGGCACCTCGTCCTGCTGGTCTGCATCCTCGGCGGCGAGTACCTCCTGGTCGAGAAGGGCGGCGCGCTCGCGGTCGTGAGCGCTGTCCCGTTCGCGTTCAGCATCGTCCTGACGTTCTTCGAGGCCTTCGTGCAGGTCTTGCAGGCGTACGTCTTCGTCCTGCTCTCCGCCCTGTACATCGCCGGCGCCCTCGCCGACGAGCACTGACCCGCACCACCCGACCTGCGTCACCGAAGAAAGGACCCCGAAGCAATGGAAGGCAGTCTGAACATGGTGGGCTACGGCCTCGCGGCCATCGGCCCGGGTGTCGGCATCGGCCTGATCTTCGCCGCGTACATCAACGGCGTCGCCCGCCAGCCCGAGGCCCGTGGCGTGCTCCAGGGCATCGCCATCCTCGGCTTCGCCCTCGCCGAGGCCCTTGCCATCATCGGTATCGGTCTCGCCTTCGTGATCTGACGAGATGATCCAGACGACCGAGACCCTTCACGCCCTCGCGGTGGCGCTCGCCGCCGAGGAGGGCGAGCCCAGCCCGCTCAAGCCGCACACCTCCGAGCTGATCGTGGGCTCGATCGCGTTCCTGCTGCTGCTGTTCTTCCTCGCCAAGTACGTCTACCCGATGTTCGAGAAGGCGTACGCCGACCGGCGCGAGGCCATCGAGGGCGGCATGGAGCGCGCGAAGACCGCCGAGGAGGAGGCCAAGGAGACGCTCGCGCAGTACCGCGAGAAGCTGGCCGACGCCCGGCACGAGGCGGCCCGGCTGCGCGAGGACGCCCGCGAGCAGGGTGCCGCGATCATCGCCGAGATGCGCGAGGAGGCACAGGCCGAGGCCAAGCGCGTCACCGAGCAGTCGCGTCAGCAGATCGAGTCGGACAAGCAGCAGGCCCTCGGACAGCTGCGCAGCCAGGTCGGCACGCTGGCCGCCGAGCTCGCCGGTCGCATCGTCGGCGAGACGCTCGAGGACGACGCACGGGCCCGCCGGGTGATCGACCGGTTCATCGACGACCTCGAGCGGCAGGGCGAGGCCGCGTCGTCGCCCACCGCGGCCGGGACGGCGCGGAGCGACACGTGAGTCCGATCGCCATGCAAGGCGTCAGCCGTGAGTCCCTCGATGCCGCCCGGGACAGCCTCAACACCCTGGTCCGGTCGGGGGAAACCGACCTGCCGGGCCTGGGCGGCGAGCTCTTCTCGGTCGTGGGAGTCCTCGATCGGGCCATCGGCTTGCGGCGTGCCCTGACCGACCCGGCCCGCTCCGGCGACGACCGGGCCGCACTGGCCCGTTCGGTGTTCGCCGAGCACATGTCCGGTGCGGCCGGCGACGTGCTGGTCTGGGCGGTGCGCGCCCGCTGGTCCGCGCCGCGTGACCTCGCCGACGCGGCGGAGCTGCTCGCGATCGAGGCCGTCGTCGCCTCGGCCGAGAAGGCCGACCGCCTTGACGACGTCGAGGACGAGCTGTTCCGCATCGGCCGGCTGGTGGCCGCCACCCCCCAGCTGCGTACCTCGCTGGCCGACCGCTCGGCTCCCGTCGAGCGCCGGATCGAGCTCATCGAGGAGCTGCTGTCCGGGCGGGTCGCCGACGAGACCCTGCGCCTGGTGCGCCAGGCTGTGACGGCGCCGCGAGGTCGCTCGTTCGACCACGCGGCCGAGCTCTACGGCGAGGTGGCAGCCGAGCGGCGTCGCCGCATGGTGGCCACCGTCACGGCGGCCGTGCCGCTCACCGAGGACCAGCGCGAGCGTCTCGGCGCCGCACTGACGCGCATCTACCAGCACAAGGTCCACCTGAACGTCGAGGTCGAGCCCGACCTCGTCGGCGGCATCCGGGTCGAGATCGGCGACGAGCTGATCGACGGCTCGGTCGTCAGCCGGCTCGACGCGGCCCGGCGCAGGCTCGTCCGCTAGCACCACGGAACACCAGACCGCACAGCGATCGCCACAGAGAGCAGGGAAACGCCAATGTCCGAGCTCACCATCCGGCCGGAGGAGATCCGGGAGGCGCTGGAGCGCTTCGTCTCGTCGTACGAGCCCGAGGCGGCCGGTCGCGAGGAGATCGGGCACGTCGTCGACGCCGGTGACGGGATCGCCCACATCGAGGGTCTGCCGTCCACGATGACCAACGAGCTGCTCGAGTTCGAGGACGGCACGCTGGGCATCGCGCTGAACCTCGACGTGCGCGAGATCGGTGCCGTCGTGCTCGGCGAGTTCCGCGGCATCGAGGAGGGCCAGTCGGTGCGCCGCACCGGTCAGATCCTCTCCGTCCCGGTCGGCGACGGCTTCCTCGGCCGGGTGATCGACCCGCTCGGCAAGCCGCTGGACGGCAAGGGCGAGATCGAGTCCAGCGACCGCCGCGCCCTCGAGGTGCAGGCACCATCGGTTGTCCAACGGCAGCCGGTCAAGGAGCCGCTGCAGACCGGCATCAAGGCCATCGACGCCATGACGGCGATCGGCCGCGGCCAGCGACAGCTGATCATCGGTGACCGCCAGACCGGCAAGACCGCGGTCGCGATCGACACGATCATCAACCAGAAGGCCAACTGGGCCACGGGCGACCCCACGCTCCAGGTCAAGTGCATCTACGTCGCCATCGGTCAGAAGGGCTCGACGATCGCGTCCATCCGGGAGGTGCTCGAGGAGGCCGGCGCGCTGGACTACACCACGATCGTCGCGGCCCCCGCGTCCGACCCGGCGGGCTACAAGTTCCTCGCCCCCTACACCGGCTCAGCCATCGGTCAGCACTGGATGTACCAGGGACAGCACGTCCTGATCGTGTTCGACGACCTGTCCAAGCAGGCCGACGCCTACCGCGCCGTCTCGCTCCTGCTGCGCCGCCCGCCGGGCCGTGAGGCCTACCCGGGCGACGTGTTCTACCTGCACTCGCGGCTGCTCGAGCGCTGCGCCAAGCTCTCCGACGAGATGGGCGGCGGGTCGATGACCGGCCTGCCGATCATCGAGACCAAGGGCAACGACATCTCGGCGTTCATCCCGACCAACGTCATCTCGATCACCGACGGCCAGTGCTTCCTCGAGACCGACCTGTTCAACTCCGGGGTGCGCCCGGCCATCAACGTCGGCATCTCGGTCTCCCGGGTCGGCGGCTCGGCACAGGTCAAGGGCATGAAGAAGGTCGCCGGACGGCTGCGACTCGACCTCGCGCAGTTCCGCGAGCTGGAGGCGTTCTCGGCGTTCGGCTCCGACCTCGACTCGGCGTCCAAGGCCCAGCTCGCGCGCGGCTCGCGGCTGGTCGAGCTGCTCAAGCAGCCGCAGTACACCCCGTTCCCCGTCGAGCACGAGATCGTCTCGATCTGGGCGGGCACCCAAGGCAAGCTGGACGAGGTGCCGCTCCAGGACGTCAGGCGCTTCGAGAGCGAGTTCTTCGACTACCTGCACCGCGAGAAGAAGGGTCTGATCGACTCGATCGCCGAGACCAAGAACGTCGACGACGACACCACCCAGGCGCTGACCGACGCGATCGACGAGTTCAAGAAGCAGTTCGAGACCCACGAGGGCGAGCTGCTCGTCAAGGACGAGCCGGTCGAGGCGCTGGACAAGGACGACGTCGAGCAGGAGAAGATCACCAGGCACGTCCGCAAGCCCAAGGCCAAGAAGTAGCCGATGGGTGCACAGCTGAGGGTCTACCGCCGGAGGATCCGGACGATCCAGTCGACCAAGAAGATCACCCGGGCGATGGAGCTCATCGCGGCCTCGCGGATCGTGAAGGCGCAGCGGCGGGTGGCCGACTCCACGCCGTACGCCGAGGCGATCACCCGCGCGGTGTCCGCTGTCGCGTCCTTCTCCGAGGTCGACCACCCGCTGACCACGGAGAAAGAGGAGCGCAACCGCGCCGCCAAGCTGCTGCTGACCAGCGACCGCGGTCTGGCCGGCGCGTTCTCCTCCAACGCCATCAAGGAGGGTGAGCGGCTGACCGAGCTGCTGCGCTCCGAGGACAAGGAGGTCGTGCCGTTCGTCGTGGGTCGCAAGGGCGTGGGCTTCTACCGGTTCCGCAACCGGGAGATGGCTGCGGAGTGGACCGGCTTCAGCGAGAACCCGACCTACGCGGACGCCAAGGAGGTCGCCGACGCGGTCATCGATGCCTTCCTCAAGCCCGAGGACGAGGGCGGTGTCGACGAGATCCATATCGTCTTCACGCAGTTCATCAACATGGTCACCCAGCGGACGGTGACGCGGCGGCTGCTGCCTCTGGAGATCGAGGAGACCGAGGAGGAGCCCGAGGGCGGCGTGCCGCCGCTCTACGAGTTCGAGCCCTCCGCCGAGGAGGTCCTCGACGCGCTGCTGCCGCGCTACATCGAGAGCCGGGTCTACAACGCGATGCTGCAGTCGGCGGCCTCCGAGCTCGCCGCCCGCCGGCGGGCGATGAAGTCCGCGACCGACAACGCGGAAGAGCTGATCAAGACCTACACCCGGATGGCGAACGCGGCCCGACAGGCCGAGATCACCCAGGAAATCAGTGAGATCGTGGGTGGCGCGGACGCGCTGGCCGCGGCCAACGCTACGAGCGAATGAGTGAGTGAGAGATGACTGCAGTAGCCGACAAGGCTGAGGGCTCCGCCACCGAGGGTGGCACCGGGCGGGTCGCCCGCGTCATCGGGCCCGTCGTCGACGTGGAGTTCAGCGTCGACACGATGCCCGAGATCTACAACGCGCTGCACGTCGAGGTGACACTCGGCGACGAGCCGAAGATGCTCACCCTCGAGGTCGCCCAGCATCTCGGTGACAGCTTGGTGCGCGCCATCTCGATGCAGCCCACCGACGGTCTTGTCCGCGGCGCCGAGGTGACCGACACGGGCTCGTCGATCTCGGTGCCCGTCGGTGACGTGACCAAGGGCCACGTCTTCAACACCCTGGGCGAGCCGCTCGACGTCGACCCGTCCAAGCTCGACGTGAAGGAGCGCTGGCCGATCCACCGGCTGCCGCCGGCCTTCGACCAGCTGGAGTCCAAGACCGAGATCATGGAGACGGGCATCAAGGTCATCGACCTGCTCACTCCCTACGTCCGTGGCGGCAAGATCGGCCTGTTCGGAGGGGCGGGCGTCGGCAAGACAGTCCTCATCCAGGAGATGATCTACCGCGTCGCCGAGAACTTCGGTGGCGTCTCCTGCTTCGCCGGCGTGGGGGAGCGCACCCGCGAGGGCAACGACCTCTTCCTGGAGATGACCGAGTCCGGCGTCATCGAGAAGACCGCGCTGGTGTTCGGTCAGATGGACGAGCCACCCGGCACCCGGCTGCGCGTCGCGTTGTCCGCACTGACGATGGCCGAGTACTTCCGCGACGTGCAGAAGCAGGACGTGCTGCTGTTCATCGACAACATCTTCCGCTTCACCCAGGCCGGGTCCGAGGTGTCGACGCTGCTCGGCCGGATGCCGTCGGCGGTCGGCTACCAGCCGACCCTCGCCGACGAGATGGGCATCCTCCAGGAGCGCATCACCTCGACCCGCGGCCACTCGATCACCTCGATGCAGGCGATCTACGTGCCGGCCGACGACATCACCGACCCGGCGCCGCACACGACGTTCGCCCACCTCGACGCGACGACCGTGCTCTCGCGGCCGATCTCGGAGCTGGGCATCTACCCGGCCGTGGACCCGCTCGACTCGACCAGCCGAATCATGGACCGCCGCTACCTCGGCGACGAGCACTACGGCACCGCGCAGCGGGTCAAGAGCATCCTGCAGCGGTACAAGGACCTGCAGGACATCATCGCCATCCTCGGCATCGACGAGCTGTCCGAGGAGGACAAGGTCCTGGTCAACCGGGCCCGCCGCATCCAGCGGTTCCTCTCGCAGAACACCTACATGGCCGAGCAGTTCACCAACATCCCCGGCTCGACGGTGCCGCTGTCGGAGACCATCGAGGCGTTCACCAAGATCGCCGAAGGCGAGTACGACGACCTGCCCGAGCAGGCGTTCTTCCTCTGCGGCGGTCTCGAGGACCTGCAGAAGAACGCGCAGAAGCTCAAGAAGGACGACTGACCCGACGGGGCCGCGCGCGGCGCCCGCTACACCGCCCGAACGACCGGAAAGGAGGCCACGTTGGCCGAGGAGCCACTGCACGTCGACCTGGTCGCCGCCGACCGGACGGTGTGGTCGGGCGAGGCGTCCATGGTCGTCACGAGGACGACGGACGGCGACATCGGCATCCTGCCAGACCACGCGCCGCTGCTGGGGGTGCTGGTCAACGGCGCCGTGCGGATCAAGGTGGAGGGCGGAGACGACGTCTCGGCCGCGGTGCACGGCGGCTTCGTGTCGGTCGCCGACAACAAGGTGGCGATCCTCGCCGAGGTCGCCGAGCTCGCCAGCGAGATCGACGTCGAGCGAGCCCGCCAGGCCCTCGAGCGGGCCCAGCAGAGGCTGGGTGATGACGAGGACACGGCCCGCGGCGAGATCGAGCGGAACGAGGCACGCCTACGCGTCCACGACGGCACCGCCTTCTAGGCGGTCCAGCGAGAACGGGGGCGCGGATGAGCCGGGGCGGTAGCACGAGGTGAGCCTGGTCCTCGCGCTGGACGTGCTCGCCGCCCTGGTCGTCGCGCTGTTGCTCGCCCTCGGTGCCCTCGCGGTCCGCCGGCGTTTCATCACCCGCAGTGGTGGCACGTTCGACTGCAGCCTGCGACTGAAGCCGGCGAGCCACGGGAAGGGCTGGGCGCTCGGGGTCGGCCGCTACGCCGGCGACTCACTGGAGTGGCACCGCGTCTTCAGCTATTCCGCACGGCCCCGGCGGGTGATGGCGCGCAGGGACCTCGAGGTCCTCGAACGCCGCGAGCCCGACGGCCCCGAGATCTTCGCCCTGCTGTCGGGCGCGGTCGTGGTCGTGTGCCGGCAGGGGTCCGCACCGGTGGAGCTCGCCATGAGCCCCGACGCGCTGACCGGCTTCCTGTCCTGGCTCGAGTCGGCGCCGCCGGGCCGCCCGGGCTGATCGCTGCGCGCTCACCCCCTCACCGTCGATCATGCGCAAGTGGTCGGGGCAGGGCGACCACTTGCGCATGATCAACCGTGCATTACCACCCTCCGGTATTGATCATGCGCAGGTGGTCGGGGGCAGGGCGACCACTTGCGCATGATCAACGCGGTAAGTGGGGTGGTCGGTCAGCGGTTGGCTCCCGGCACCCACAGGACGTCCCCTCGCTCGCGGTTGGCGTGCCGGGCGAGCACGAACAGCAGGTCCGAGAGCCGGTTGAGGTAGCGCGCGGTGAGCCCGTTGACCGTGTCGGGGTGGGCCTCGACGGCGCGCCAGGTGCTGCGCTCGGCACGCCGTACGACGGTGCGCGCGACGTGCAGCGACGCCGCACCGGCCGTCCCGCCCGGCAGGACGAACGAGCGCAGCTCGTCCAGCGGCGCGTTGAACCGGTCGATCTCGCGCTCCAGCGTCGCCACCTGGCCTTCGGTGACCCGCAGCGGGGGGTACTTCGGGTCGGGCTCGATCGGCGTGCACAGGTCGGCACCGACGTCGAAGAGGTCGTTCTGCACCCGGGTGAGCACGGCGGTGACGTCGTCGTCGAGCCCGCCGGTGGCCAGGGCCTGGCCGAGCACCGAGTTGGCCTCGTCGACGTCGGCGTAGGCCGCGAGCCGCTCGT
>JBOGDY010000078.1:0-8983 GCA_050742955.1 Actinomycetes bacterium
TCCTCCATCAGGTCGAGGGGCCGGGCACCGAAGTTGTCGGTGCAGTAGGCATTCTCCTCGACCGTCTCGGCCAGGTGCGTGTGCAGGCGCAGGCCGTGCCGGCGTGCCAGCGCGGCCGACTCGCGCATCAGGTCGGCTGTCACCGAGAACGGGCTGCAGGGCGCGACGACGACGGCCACGTCGACGCCGTCGTGCACCTCGGCGACGAGCCGCTCGGTGGAGGCCAGGATCGCGTCGACCGGCTCGACCACGTGGTCGGGGGGCAGGCCTCCACGGGACTCGCCGAGGTCCATCGACCCCCGTGAGACGTGCAGCCGGAGGCCTAGCGCCCTCGCCGCGGCCACGGTCACGTCGAAGACCGAGTCGTCGCCGCGGGGCACGAGGTAGTGGTGGTCGAACGCCGTCGTGCAGCCGGACAGGGCCAGCTCGCCGAGGCCCACCGTGGCCGCCGCCCGGACGTCGTCGACGTCGAGGCGGCCCCAGACCGGGTAGAGCTCGGTGAGCCAGTCGAAGAGGCCGCACCCGACGGCCCGGCCCCGCGTCAGCCACTGGTAGAGATGGTGGTGGGTGTTGACCAGCCCGGCCGTGACGATGTCGCCGTCGACCCGCAGCACCCGGTCGCCGGGCCGCTCGGCCACGTCGCCGACCGCCGATACCCAGCCGTCCTCGACCGCGACGTCGCCGGGCCAGCGGGCGCCGCGCACCACGAGGCGACCGGCCCGGGAGGTCTCCTGCGCCGCCCTGGCTGCCACGGGGGAAGCCAACAGCCCGGGCCGCCCACGTGTCCAGCGAGTCACGGATCGTCCCCCTACGACCCGCGCCCTCCCCTAGCATCGAGGGCAGCCGCCTGGGCGGGCGCGGCACCCACCACCCCGACGAGTCGACGAGGAGCCCATGTCGATCGACTTCACGACGCTCCCGCTGCTGTCGGACGAGCGGCTCGGCGCGGCCGTCGTCGGCCGCAACGACGAGTTCTTCGCGCTCGCCGACAACCTGCTCAAGGCCGAGGCACCGGTCTTCGTCGCCGACAAGTACAACAAGCGCGGCAAGTGGATGGACGGCTGGGAGACCAGGCGGCGGCGCAGCCCGGGGGTCGACTGGTGCATCATCCGGCTCGGGGCCGCCGGTGTGGTGCGCGGCGTGGTCGTCGACACGTCCCACTTCACCGGCAACTACCCGAAGGAGTGCTGGCTCGAGGGCTGCTCGGTCGACGGCTACCCGTCCGCGGACGCGCTGGAGCACGCCGAGTGGATGCCGCTCGGGTCGAAGGTGCCGCTCTCAGGTGACCACAAGCACCTCGTCAACGTGTCGGTGCCGGCACGCATCACGCACGTCCGGCTGACCATCTCACCCGACGGAGGGATCGCCCGGCTGCGGGTGCACGGCGAGCCGGTGCCCGACCCCCGCGACGTCTGGGGCATGCCGCTGGACCTGGCCGCGCTCGAGCACGGCGGCGTCGTGGTCGACTGCAGTGACATGTACTTCTCGAACCGCCACAACCTGAACCTGCCGACGTCTCCGCAGTCGATGGCCGACGGGTGGGAGACCCGTCGGCGGCGCGGACCGGGCAACGACTGGGTCGTGGTGCGCCTGGTCGAGGAGGGCGTGATCCGCATCGCCGAGGTCGACACCCGCTTCTTCAAGGGCAACGCGCCCGGGGCGTTCTCGCTGGAGGGCCGCCGCGACGGCGGCAGCTGGCGCCAGCTGCTGGGTGACACGTCGCTGCAGGCCCACATGAGGCACCGCTTCCGGGTTCCCGCGCACGAGCCGGTCACCCATGTCCGGCTGAACATCTTCCCCGACGGCGGGGTGGCCCGGCTGCGCCTGTGGGGCGCGTTGTCCGAGCGCGGCGTCGAGACGCTCGGCCTGCGCTGGCTCGACACGCTCACGATCGGCCACGCCGAGGCGGAGCTGCTGACGGTCTGCGGCTCCCGGCGCTGGGCGCGGGAGATGGCCTCGGGCCGCCCCTACAGGAGCCTCACAGACCTGCACGCGGCGGCGGCCCGCTCGTGGCAGGCGCTCGACCGCGAAGACCGGCTCGAGGCGTTCGCGGCGCATCCGCGGATCGGTGACCGCCGCGACGGGCACGGCGGTGGGAGCTGGTCCCGGGAGGAGCAGGCCGCCTCCCGCGGCGCCGCCGAGGACGTTGCGGGTGCCCTGGACACCGGCAACCGCGACTACGAAGCCCGGTTCGGTCACGTCTTCCTGATCAACGCGACCGGCCTGCGCGCCGAGGACGTGCTCGATCGCCTGAACGAGCGGCTCGGCAACGACCCCGACACCGAGCTCGAGATCGCCGCGACCGAGCAGCAGCAGATCATGGACCTGCGTCTGGACAAGCTGCTGCGCCCATGACCGGCATCACGACGCATGTCCTCGACACCGCCGCCGGGCGGCCGGCGGCCGGGGTGGCGGTCCGGCTGCTCCGGGGCGAGGCGGTGGTCGCGGCCGGCGCCACCGACGCCGACGGACGATGGGTCGCCCTCGACGGCCCGTCCACGGCTGCCGGGGCCTACCGGCTGGTGTTCGCCACCGCCGACCACTTCGGCGGGGCGACCTTCCACCCGCAGGTCGTGGTCGACTTCACGGTCGCCGACCCCGCCGAGCACCACCACGTCCCGCTGCTGCTGTCCCCCTACGGCTACACCACCTACCGCGGCAGCTGACCCCTCCCCACCCCCTCTCGCGTTGATCATGCGCAAGTGGTCGCCCCGCGGCATCGGTGCAGGTCATAGGCTCCGTCGGAGCCCCGTGATCATGCGCAGATGGGCGACCGGACGATCGGAGGCCGACGGATGACAGCCAGGATGGGCGCCAACCGGTACGGCAAGGACGGCATCCGGCTGGTGCTCGTGCGCAGGGACGCCGACCAGCACGCGCTACGGGACCTGACTGTCGACGTCCGACTCGAGGGCGACTTCGACGCGGCGCACACCGAGGGCGACAACGCTGCCGTACTGCCGACGGACACGATGCGCAGCACCGTCTACGCACTGGCGCAGCAGCATCTGACCGGGTCGATCGAGGAGTTCGGCGTCGCACTGACCCGACGGTTCCTCGGTGTCACTCCTGCCGCGTCGGCGGCCACGGTCACCCTGCGTGAGCACGGATGGTCGCGCGCGCAGGTGGAAGAAGGTCCGCACCCGTACGCGTTCGTCGCCGGCTCGGCCGAGTGCGCCACTGCCGAGGTGACGACCCGGCGGGGCGTCGATCCCGAGGTCGTCAGCGGCCTGACCGGTCTCACCGTCCTGAAGACGACAGGGTCAGCCTTCTCCGGCTTCCTGCGCGACGAGCTCACGGTGCTGGCGGAGACCGAGGACCGGATCCTGGCCACTGAGGTCACGGCCAGGTGGACGTTCCGTGGGGGCACGGCACCGGCGTACGACGAGGTGCGCGCCACCGCGCGCCGCGCCGCGGTCGAGACGTTCGCCGGGCACGAGTCGCAGTCCGTGCAGCACACCCTGCATGCGATCGGCGCCGCCGTGCTCGAGGCGTGCCCCGACCTCGCCGATGTCCGGCTACGGATGCCCAACAAGCATCACGTCGTCGTGGATCTCGCGCCGATGGGCATCGACAACGACCGGGCCGTGTTCGTGGCGACCGACCGGCCCTACGGCGTGATCGAGGGGACGGTCGAGCGCGACTGATCGCCCGCGCGACCACTTGCGCATGATCGACGGGGAGTTTCTAGGGGCGTGACCTGCGGCGACTGGTCGGCGCGACCACTTGCGCATGATCGACGCGGAAACCCGGGGGGGTGGGTCAGCGGGTGAGGGTGGTCAGGTCCGGGCGGGACAGGGCGGTCGCCCGCGTGACCTCGGGCTCGTCGAGCGCGCCGCAGTCCAGGCCCCGCACCAGGTAGCCGGCCAGTGCGCGGGCCGTCGCCGGCTCGTCGAGGACGCTGCCGCCCACCCCGTCGAGGTAGGACCGCAGCCGTGCGGCGGCCGCGGCGAGGCCGTCGCGGTAGAACGCGAAGACCGCGGCATAGCGGCTGACCAGCTGACCGGGGTGCAGGTCCCATCCCTGGTAGACGCCGCGCTCCAGCGACCGCCGGACGAGACGCCGGTGCAGCGCCCATGCGGCGTGGACCGCGGCGCCGTCGCCCACCGGCAGCACGTTGGACGAGCCGTCGACGACGCGCAGGCCGGCGGTGGCCGCCGCCACCTGCATCACCGCCTTCGCGTGGTCGGCCACCGGGTGGTCGAGCGACTGGTGGGCGGCAGCCACGCCCAGAGCCGCGCTGTAGTCGTAGGTGCCGTAGTGCAGGCCCGCGCAGCGCGGCCCCGCGGCTGCCACGATCTCGGTCATCCGGGCCACCGCGTGCGGCGTCTCGACCTGCACCTCGAAGCGCAGCGGCCCGCCGCCGAACGCGTCGTCCGCGGCCGCGCACACCTCGTGCATCGCCGTGACCTGCTCGGGCGCGCTGACCTTCGGGAGCGTCACCACCAGCCCGTCGGGCACCCGTCCGCAGGAGTCGAGGACCAGCTCGAGGGTGCGCAGCGCCCGCGCGCGGGTCGCGGGCTCGAAGCTCTTCACCCGCAGGCCCCGGCCGCCGTCCGCCGGCTCCCGCAGCAGCGCCCCGGCCCGTACGGCGTGGTCGTCCTCCTCCTCGTCGGGCCGTGCGCCGTAGCCGTCCTCGAAGTCGACCCGCAGGTCCTCCACGGGTTCGCCGGCCAGCTTGGCGACCACCCGGCGATAGACGTCGGCGTCCATACCCAGCGCGTCCGGGTCCGGCGCGTGTTCCTCGAGCATCGCCAGCGCCACCGCGCCCCACTGTCGGGTGGTGTCGGCCTCGAAGGCGTCGGCCGGGACGTACACCGTGTGCACCGGCTGCCGTCCCGGTGACGGCCGGGTCGCTGCGGCCGCGACCCGGTGGTCGGCCTCCATGAGCAGGGCGTCGAGCCGCCCCGACAGGTCCCCTGGGATGCCGGGCGTCAGGCGCGGAACTCCTGCCACTGGTCACTCATCCGCTGGGACTGGCCAGGGGTGAAGTGGTTCAGGCACGTGTCGTCCGAGTAGTCCATGAAGTTGTGGATCGGGTCGAGCCCCGGCGCGCGGCAGGTGTCCCGCCCGGTCGGGCAGCCGGCGGCCGGCGACCGCTCCGCCGCCGTGTCCGCCACCAGGTCGCCCTTCTTGGTGCACCCGTTGTCGAACGTGTGGAGGAGCCCGAGCCAGTGCCCGACCTCGTGGTTGGCGGTGTCACCCCTGCTGTTGGTCGGCAGCGTGCCACCCGGCATCGAGTTCTCCCAGATCACCACGCCGTCGTAGAACAGGTCCTTCTCGCGCCCGCCCGGGTAGGTGGCCCAGCCGAAGAGCTCCTGCGGGTCCGCCGCATAGACGTTCAGCGTCGAAATGCCGCCCTGGCGCAACGCCCGCTTCGCCGCGAGCTCCTCGTTGCTGCCGAGGGCCATCCTTGCCCAGCCGGAGTTCACCGTGTACGTCGTCGCGACCAGTGTGAAACGGAAGGGTGTGTCGGCCGCGTCGGGCGCTGTCATGCCCGCGAACGCGGCGTTGAGCACGTCCATCTGCCGGCCGATGCGCCGGGTGTACCGCGCGGTCTCGGCATTGCTCAGGGCGTGGTCGGTGATGACGTGGAACACCGTGTCGATGTTCACCGAGCCGGCAGCCAGCGGCGCCAGCCGGGCAGCGTCCGCCTGCGTCGGGAACTGGGCCGAGGTCACCACGTCGCGATGGTCGGGCGAGCCCGCCTTCGCGCGGCCCGCGGCCTGGCCGCGTTCGTCGACGCAGACCCCACGGTGGTCGGCGCCCGCCGTCGCGGTGCCCGCCGGGGCGGCCAGCCCCAGCGCGGCCAGGCAGAGAGCGAAGACGACGTACGACGGGGCGCGGCCCGGAAGCAGTGAGCGCATCAGACCGACCTCCAGCGACCAGGACCACGACGCCGCTCCCGCTGACGACAGCCGAACCGTAGTCCGCCGAGGTCCCGGCCGCCAGACCAGCGACGCTTGACAGCCCGCGAGTGCGGTGCTGCGTTTGTGTGCATGAGCAACGACACGAGTGAGCAGGCCGCACAGGACACAGCTGCCCCCGGCGTACATCCCGTCTCCGCCGAGGCGCTGGCGGCGATCGCGGTGGAGCGGGAGCGGATCCGCTCGACCTACCTGCGGCCGGCCGCCGACCGTCCCCCGTCGTCGGCGCGGGGGCTGCATCACTTCGCCCTGATCAGCTCGGACGTGGAGCGCACCGTGCGCTTCTACCACGACTTGTTGGAGTTCCCGCTCACCGAGATCTTCGAGAACCGCGACTACAAGGGCTCCAACCACTTCTTCTTCGACATCGGGCATGGCAACCGGTTGGCGTTCTTCGACCTTCCCGGGCTCGGCCTTGGGCCCTACCGGGAGGTGCTGGGCGGGCTGCACCACATCGCCATCTCGGTCGAGCGGCAGCGGTGGGAGCACCTTCGCCGGAAGCTCGACGACGCGGGCGTGGAGTACCACATGGAGAGCCGCGTCTCGATCTACTTCCGGGACCCCGACGGAGCCCGGCTCGAGCTGCTCGCCGACCCGCTCGGCGAGATGTACGGCATGACCGACATCTGACCGCGCGAGTCGACTCGGTCTGGCTCAGCCCTGGTCGTCGTCCTTGCCGGGCGGCAGCCCGTCGAAGATCTCCTTGCAGGTCGGGCAGACCGGGAAGCGCTGGGGGTCGCGCGAGGGCACCCAGACCTTGCCGCAGAGGGCGGTCACCGGCGTGCCGGTCACCATCGCCTCCATGATCTTGTCCTTGGGTGCGTAGTGCGCGAACCGCTCGTGGTCGCCGTCGCCGTGCGACGTGCGCGGCGTCGTCGCCACCTCGTGCTCGAGCACCGTGCCTGTCCCGCTGCCGGGCTCGTCGATGCCGGGTTGTGTCATGACGGGAAGTCTAGGCAACCGCACCCCGGGCCCCCGCCCCGATGCGAGGATGCGACCGTGATCGACCGACCAGAGGTGCTTCGCTACGCGGCGTTCACCCGTGACCCGGCCGCCGGCAACCCAGCGGGGGTCGTGCTCGACGCCGGGGCGCTCGACGACGCCGAGATGCTCGCCGTGGCCGCCGAGGTCGGCTACTCCGAGACTGCCTTCCTGAGCGCGGACCCCGCGCACGAGGGCCGCTGGTCGATCCGCTACTTCAGTCCGTTGGCGGAGGTCCCGTTCTGCGGTCACGCCACGATCGCGTCCGGGGTGGCGCTCGCCGAGCGTGCCGGGCCGGGGCAGGTTGCCCTCGACACGCAGGGCGGCCTCGTGGTCGTCGACACGCGGTACGACGAGGACGGAGCCCTCGAGGCGACGCTGACCAGCGTCGACCCGCGGGTGGCGCCCGTCGACGCGGCCGACCTGGAGGAGGCGCTGGCCGCGCTGCGCTGGGAGCGGTCCGAGCTGGACCCGGGGCTGCCGCCAGGCCTGGCCTACGCGGGCGCCTGGCACCTGGTGCTGGCGGCCGCGACCCGCGAGCGGCTGGCCCACCTCGACTACGACTTCACCCGGCTGGGCGACCTGATGGCCGCCCGCAGCTGGACGACCGTCCACCTGGTCTGGCGCGAGGACGCGAGCACCTTCCACGTCCGTGACCCGTTCCCGCCCGGCGGTGTCGTCGAGGACCCGGCCACCGGCGCGGCGGCCGCCGCGTTCGGCGCCTACCTGCGCTCGCTCGGCGAGGTGCGGGCTCCGGCCCGGGTCACGCTGCGGCAGGGCGAGGACCTGGGCCGGCCGAGCCGACTCACGGTCGAGGTGCCGGAGTCCGCCGGACCCCTGCGGGTGTCCGGCAACGCCGTCGTCATACCGGCTCAGTTCATCGCCGGGTCATCGGGATAGGTCGACACCAGCGCCAGGTCGCCGCCCTGCCTGCGCAGCACCGAGCGCCACAGTCCGTCCGGCTCGCCGGTGAACGCGTCACGACCCTCCGCCGCCACGACGTACCACGCGCCCTCACCGAGCTCGGCCTCCAGCTGGCCGGCGCCCCATCCCGCGTAACCGGCGAAAATGCGCAGGTCGACCATCTCGGCCGCCAGGATCTCGGGCGGGGTGTCGAGGTCGACCAGCCCGAGGCCGTCGACCACGCGCCGCCAGCCCAACGGCTCGTCCTCGCTGCGCGCCGGCACCACGGCGAGGCCGAGCGCGGAGTCGAGGGCGACCGGCCCGCCCTGGAAGAGCAGGCCCGGGGACGTGGTGAACGGCTGCCACGACGGCAGCACCTCGGACACCTCCACGGGGGTCGGCCGGTTGATCACCACCCCGAGGGCACCCTCGTCGTTGTGGTCGAGCACCAGCACGACGCTGCGGGCGAAGTTGGGGTCACCCAACGCCGGGGTGGCGACGAGCAGCCTCCCGGTCAGCTCCCCGGTCAGCCCTGGCTCGATCATGCCCCCATGGTCCCAGGATCAGGCCGCCGGCGACACCCACGAGATCGGCGAGGACGTCGGCGGGGTCGCCGCTGCGACCCGGAAGGGCGGTGTGCTGCAGCACCTCGCTGGTCACCGCGTGCACGGTCAGCAGGGCCGCCAACCATGTCCACCGCATGCCCGCCCTCAGTCCGGTCCAGGCGACCGCCGCGAACACCGCCGCGTGCGCGAGCTTGTCAAGGTGCGGAAGGCCCGGCCCGTCGGCGGCCCGCGGCCAGTAGACCAGTGCCAGGTTGACCGCGACCGCCGTCGCGAACAGCATCCGGTCGTGCCACCGCCGCCCGGACCGGGGTGGCGCGGCGGTCATCCCACGTCCTGACCCGTCTGCCGGACCGCTTCGCCGACGGCGGCGGCCACCGCCGCGGCGACGTCGGCATGGAAGACGCTGGGCACGATGTAGCTCGCGTTCAGCTCTTCGTCGGTGACGACCGCGGCTAGTGCCCGGGCCGCGGCGATGAGCATCTCCACGGTGACGCCGTGACTGTGCGCGTCCAGAAGTCCGCGGAACACGCCGGGGAAGGCCAGGACGTTGTTGATCTGGTTCGGGAAGTCGCTGCGGCCGCTCGCCACGACGGCGGCGTGCTCGGA
>JBOGDY010000079.1:0-8850 GCA_050742955.1 Actinomycetes bacterium
GGGCAGTCGGGTCGATACCGTGCACTCGACCGGCGGCATTTTCAGACGCTCGTCTGTCGGGCGATGCAGCACTCTTTCCTTTAGGTGGGACATCACCACATGGCCGGGTGCTCCATCTACCACCTACTCCCGGATAAGAGTCGCGCCTCGCAGGGCGAGTCGCTCAACCGCTTCGGTCACCCGCGGACGCGATCCGCTCATCGGCTGATCAGGACGACCGTGCCGCGTCTATCTGGGCGAAGTGACGCGCCTGGACTGGATCGCCGTGGAGATCCTCGCCGACCTCTGCGACCCACGAGGGCGGACCGGCAGCGCGGGGTCAACGGCCGCCGGACGATATCGGCGTGACGTCGAAGGCGCCGGCAGTCTCGGCGCGCGCGATGACCGGCCGACAACCGAGGCGCTCACCGATCGAGCGGGCCTCGGCCACAGCCTCGGCGGCGGTGGCAGGCTCGCCGCTTGCGACGAGGAGCTCGGCGTGGTCGAGCAGGGCGTGGGCGAGAAGGTGCGGTGGGCTGACTTCCCGCATGGTGGCGAGGGCGGCTCGAAACTCATGGCCGGCATCCGGATCACCTGAAGCGGCCGAGCGGCGGGCGAGCACCAGCTGTCGCTCGGCTCGCAGCATCGGCGACAGGAGACCGGGCAGCTCGATCGGCAGCAGGGCGAGCAGCCGGTCGACCGACTCCGCGTCGCCGCGGTCGAGCGCGATGCGCGTCGCCAGCGGCCAGCACCAGCGCATCACCTCATGCGCGAGGCTGAGCACCCCGATGTACGACAGAGCCTCGAGGGAGTGCTCGAAGGCCTCGGCCGGCCGTTCCTGGGCCGCGGCGGTCAAGGCGGCGCAGATCGCCAGGGCGGCGAGGTCCTCCGGGTCGTCGCTGTCGCGCATCACCGTGAACTGCGCCATGTGGGTGGCTGCGGTCGATCCGTCCCCACGCAGTGCGGCCAGCAGCACCCTGGCCCAGAGCACGAACTCGACGGTCTCGGTGATCGCGTCGGCATCGCCGCCAGGCGCCAGCATGTCGGCGGCCTGGTCCCAGTCACCCATCTCGAGCAGCAGCTGGACGAGGTTCACCACGCAGGTGGCCATGCCGCGACGATCACCCGCTCGGCGCGTGGCCGACATCGCCTGCCGAGTCACCTCCGCGGCCTCGGCCGGGTCCTGCGCCATGAGCGTGTTGCCAAGGTTGGTGAGGTACAGGTCACGCTGTGACGTGCGCCCGGCCACATCGGCCAGCCGGATCGCCTCACGCAGGTGCAGGACTGCCTCGGCCAGACGCGAGGTCCGGGACAGGTACACGCCGCGGGCGTGGAAGACGCCTGCCATGACCTCCGGCCCAAGCCCCAAGCCCTGGGCAAGGCGGAGAGCCTCGACCGTCGCGTGGTCGGCCACGGGCGTCCCCGCGAACGCTTCTAGCAAGGCGACCTGCTCCATCGCCGTGACCGTGTCCGCATCCGGGTTCTCCCGGAGCACTGCGATTGCCTCGGCGAAGGTCTGGCGGGCGTCTGTGTAGCGACCCATCCGCATCTGGCCGCGCGCGAGCAGGATCCGGGTGCGCGCGGCGGCGCGCTCGTCGCCGAACGCCACGTAGCGGGTGACGGTCGCCCCCGCGAGCTCGACGACCCGACTTGCACTGCCGGAGTCGAACTCGCTGGCCGCCGCCCGCTCGAACAGAGCAGCTGCTCGTCGCGCGTCGACGCCGGTTGCCTCCACCAGCACGGCCGCCTCGGCGAAGCTGCGGGCCGCGCGGTCGGGCGCACCGGTGCGGGCGGCGCGCTCGGCGCCGCGAACGAGTGCCGCTAGGGCCATCTCGCGGAGCTCGTCGATATCGTTGTCGTCGGGCACGGCGGCGAGCGCGTCGAGGTAGTGCCGGGCGACGACGTCGGCGACCTCCTCGCCGTCGTTCGGGAAGGTCGCGCGCAGGTGCGCCGCCACCGCGAGATGTCGGGCCTTGCGGTCCCGGCGGGAGAGCGTCTCGTACGCGACCTGCCGGAGAAGGTCCTGCGCGAAGCGGTAGCTGCCGCGCTCGGGAGAGAGCGGGTCCGCCGAGACCGTGAGAACCTCTCGCCGTAGCAGCTCGGCCAGACGGGCGTGCACGACGTCCGGCTCGTGGTCGGACACCGCCACGAGCGCGTCGGCCGGGAACGTCGTTCCGAGCACCGCCGCGTCGGCGACCAGCCGCCGCGCGTCGGGTGCCAGCGCGTCGAGACGGGCGGCCAGCAGCGCGTGCAGGCTGTCCGGGACGTGCAGCTCCCCGACATCGCCGACCAGCCGGTACACCCCGTCGATGGGCTGCACCACGTCCCGGTCGACGAGCGAGCGGACCGTCTCCACGGCGTACAGCGGCACGCCTTGCGCCTGGGCCACGATGGCATCGCGGGCGGCGACGGGCATGTCGGGAACGAGGGCATCCACGAGCGGCCGCATCGACGCGTCGTCCAACGGGTCGAGGGTGAGCAGCACCCGATTGCGCCCGGTGCCGAAGCCGGGCCGGACGTCGTCCAGAACGGGTCGGGCAAGTACCAGCACGTAGACCGGCAGGTCGCGGGACCAGTCGACCAGGTGGTCAAGGAAGTCCAGCAGGCCGCGATCGGCGTGCTGTGCGTCCTCGACCATGAGGACGACCGGCTCGCGTGCGGCCATCCGCTCGACGAAGATCCGCCAGCCGGCGAACAGCTCCTCGCGGGACAGCTCGGCCCCGGTGTCCTCGGCGTACGGGACGCCGAGCAGCCGGGCGAGCCGGGTGCCGACGTAGGCCCGCTCGTCCTCGTCGGGCAGCCACTGCTCCACGCCCTGGACGAGCTTGGTCGCCGCCAGCTCAGGCCGGTCGTCCTCGGCGATGCCGAGCCGCTGCCGCACCATCTCAGCCAGCGCCCAGAACGCGACACCCTCGCCGTAGGACAGGCAACGGCCGTGATGCCAGTTGACGACGTCGACCAGGCCGTCGACGTACTTGCGGAACTCCCAGCCCAACCGCGACTTTCCGACGCCGGCCGGGCCGGAGACGACGACCATGCGCGGGGTGCGCCGCTCGGCCGCGGCGTGGAACAGCTCACGGATCGTGCGCATCTCGGCGTCCCGGCCGGTGAGCGGTGCCTCAAGACCGTCGACGCGCTGCGACCAACCCACCCCGGACACAACTCGGGTTGCGCGCCAGAGCTGCTCCGGCTCGGTCTTGCCCTTGAGGGTGTGGAGGTCGGCGTCCTCGAAACCGATGGCGCTGGACGCGAGCCGACGGGTGGCCGAGTCCACCAGCACCTGGCCGGAGCCGGCCGCGGCCTGCACCCGGGCTGCTGTGTTGACCGCGTCGCCCGCGACCATGCCCTCGTTGACGGCGCCGATCGTCACGGCGACCTCGCCGGTGACGACGCCTGCCCGGGCGGCCAGGGTGTCGACCTGGCGCTCAGCACCGAGCTGCCGGACCGTGTCGACGAGGTCCAGTGCGGCGCGCACCGCCCGCTCGGCGTCGCTCTCGGTTGCGGACGGAGTGCCCCAGACCGCCATCACGGCGTCGCCGATGAACTTCTCTACGACGCCGCCGTACCGCCGGATCACTGTGCTCGCCGTCTCGAAGTACGCCGAGAGCAGCTCGCGGACGTCCTCAGGGTCACGCGCCTCGGACAGTGGTGTGAAGCCCACCAGGTCGCAGAAGAGGACCGAGCACAGGCGGCGTTCGGCGACCGGGGCCTTGGCGAGAGGCTGGGCTGGGATCAGGGGGGCCGCGAGCGGTGTGCCGCATTGACCGCAGAACTTGAACCCGGCCAGGACCGGCTGGCCGCACGAGGCGCACGTCTGGGCCAGGGCCGCACCGCATTCGACGCAAAAGCGCGTGCCCTCGGCGTTGTTTTTCCCGCACGATGCGCATTGCTCCACCCGCGATGCTCCGCCCTCCCCGAACCGGTCAGTAGGAGGGTAAACGGTCCGACCGCGGGCCGACCGGAGATCGGCATCATCGTCTCGATCACCGTGAGGAGGCTCGTGTCGCGCACTGCGCTGCTCCCTGGCCGATGGGACCTGACCGGCGTAGCGTCGAGCGCCGTGGACGATCTCGAGGAACTGCTAAGCCGGGCCGCCACGGAGGCGGCCACCTACCGGGCGTCGCTCCCGAGCAGGCCGGTGGCCCCCGCTGCCGACCTGGACGCGCTCCGGAAGGCGTTCGGCGGAGAGCTGCCCCGGGCGCCGACCCCGCCGGGTCAGGTCCTCGACGAGCTCGTCGCGGCCGCCGACGGCGGCCTGGTGGCCAGCGCCGGACCACGGTTCTTCGGGTTCGTCATCGGCGGCTCGCTGGCCGCCGCGACGGCCGCGGACGTGGTGGCAGCCGGCTGGGACCAGTGCGCGTTCAACGCCGTCCTCTCACCGGCCGCCTCGATCGCGGAGGAGGGCGCTGGGGCATGGCTCAAGAGCCTCCTCGGCATCCCCGCGACGGCGTCCGTCGGTTTCGTCACCGGCGCGCAGGCCGGCAACACCGTCGGACTGGCAGCTGCACGCCACCAGGTGCTGGCCCGGGCGGGCTGGGACGTCGAACGTGACGGCCTGGCCGGCGCGCCGCGGGTCCGCGTCGTCGCCGGCGCCGAGCGACACGCGACGATCGACCGGTCCCTCCGCCTCCTCGGGTTCGGGACCGCCATCGTCGAGACCGTGGCCGCCGACGCCAACGGCGCCATCGACGTCGACGACCTGGGGAGGGCGATGGCCGCCGGACCCCCGGGGCCCACGGTGGTCTGCCTGCAGGCCGGCAACGTGAACACCGGCGCCTGCGACGACCTCCGGCGCGGCTCCGAGATCGCTCACCGACACGGTGCCTGGGCGCACGTCGACGGGGCATTCGGGCTGTGGGCCGCCGCCAGCCCCCGGACGCGGCACCTCCTCGATGGTGTCGAGCTCGCCGACTCATGGGCCTGCGACGGGCACAAGTGGCTCAACGTCCCCTACGACGCCGGGTTCGTGTTCTGCGCCGACCCGCAGGTGCACGTCGCGGCCGTCTCCTACACCGCCGCTTACCTGGTCGGTTCGGGCACCGTGGCGGCCCCCTCGGACTTCGCCCTGGAGTCGTCGCGCCGGGCGCGCGGCTTCGCGACCTGGGCGGCACTCAGACAGCTCGGACGCGATGGCGTGGCCGACCTGGTCGACCGTTGCTGCCGGCTCGCCAGCCGGTTCGCCGACGGCCTGGCCGAGGGCGGTGCCGACATCGCCAACGAGGTCGTGCTCAACCAGGTCCTTGTCGGGTTCGACAGTGACGCGCATACCGACCGGGTGATCGACGCCGTACAGCGCGACGGCACCTGCTGGATGGGCGGTACGACGTGGCGCGGGCGGCGCCTGATGCGGATCTCGGTATCGAACTGGTCGACCACCGAGGCCGACGTCGACCGATCGGTCGAGGCGATCCTGCGGATAGCTGGGCAGGTATGACGAGCTAGCGAGAAGGGTCGCCTTGTCCGCGCCGACGGGAGCGCTTCAGAGCCAGTATGTGTCGTGCCGGAGGAAGAACTCGGCGCGTTCCTCGTCGGTCATCGCATCGCGACGCGCTGCGTCGGCCAGGGTCTCGAAGTAGTCCTCGCGAGGAGCGCCGGGTGCGAACAGGATCAGCATCGAGGCCGGCTCGCCCGACTCGTTGCGGAAGCCGTGGAGGCCGCCCTCGGGGACGAACAGGAAGTCACCCGCAGCTGCGCCGACCCAGTTCGCCCCGTCGTACAGGCGCACCGTCCCGGACAGCACGAAGAACGACTCCGAGAACGTCCGGTGGAAGTGCGGACTGGGCCCGCTGGGAGCAGGCCCCATGTCCCAGCGGTAGAGACCGAACTGACCACTCGTGGACGCGCCGGTGGCCAGGTAGTGGGCGCCGCCTCCGGAGGAGTTGACCAGCTCGGGCTCGTGACCCGCGGGCCGGAAGGAGCCGGTGGCCTCGCCGCCGTCCCCGTGGTAACGAGGCTCGGGGTAGGACACCTGACTACTCCGTTCCGCTGCCGTAGGGACGGGTGATGATCTCCAGGAAGTGGCCGCTGGGATCCTCCCAGTACACGCCCCGGCCGCCGTCGTTGGTGTTGATCTCGTCCGGCTTCCGCCGCCCGGGGTCCGCCCAGTACGGCAGCCCGCGCTCGCGGATCCGGCCGAAGATCTGGTCGAACTCCGGCTCCTCGACCAGGAACGCGTAGTGCTGCGGATGGACGGTGCCGTGGTCGTCCGCGAAGTCGAGGGAGACGTCGTTGCCGACCTGCACGACCAGGAACGGCCCGTACGGCGTCGGCTCGGCCAGGCCGAGAATCTCGGCCAGGAACGTCGCCGACTCGCGCTTGTCCCGCACCGAAACGATGGTGTGGTTCAGCTGGACGGTCATCGCGCCCTCCCCATCACGTCAGCTCAGTCGGCGTTCTCCCAACCGTAGTCCGGCAGCTGGTAGAAGTCGTCGCCGTCGAGGGTGTCGACGCTGCCCGTGGCCATGGCGTCGATCAGTGACTCCACCCCGGTGCGGACGCTCTGCACCAGCATGCCCTTGAGCTTCTGGCCCAGGTCGTCCTGCTGCCCGCGCACCTCGAACAGCACGGTCGACGAACCGTTGAGGGCGAAGGCCGAGCGCCCTTGCCCGGCGTACTCCCGCGCGTCCGGATGGAAGTAGCGGCCCACTGCCGCGAGCGGCGACTGCTCGCCGTACTTCGCCTTGATGCCGTTGGCCACCGCGAGAGCGTGCCGACGTGAGCCGTCCTGGTCCAGCAGCGGCCAGTCGTCCTGGTAGGCGGCGCCGTCGTTGACGCCCAGCGGCGGGTAGTCCAGCGACACGGAGATGTGCTTGCCGTCCTGGGGTCCGCCGGTGAGCCGGTCACACGGGCCCATGTGGTGCAGGTCGACGACCGCGTCGACGGCGCCGAACTCCTGCTGCAGTGCGACGTACTGGTCGCGGATGGCCCGGGACTCGGGGGAGAGGTAGAAGCCGGCGTCGACCTGCCGGCCGGGCAGGTCACCGGGCTGAGGCACGTAGTCGAGGTCGGCGTTGAAGTCGCGGTTGAGGTCGAAGCCGGGCAGCGCGATGCCGTCACCGGTCAGCGAGTGGTACCACGCCCGCGGTGCGCCCGCGAGCTGCGGGAAGTCCTCGACCACCTGGTCCCAGGAGATGACGTTGATGCGCCGGTTGATCTCGCCGCCGTCCGGGTTGACCATCGGCATCGCGACGATCGTGATGTTGCGCAACGTGGCCTGGGTCGCGGCGTCGGCGCTGGTCCCGAGGTCCTTGAGGATGCCCAGCAGCGCCTCCGTCCCGGTGCGCTCGTTGCCGTGGATCGCGCTCTGCACCAGCAGGACCCGGTCCCCGGTGCCGATCCGCGCGGCCCACAGCTCCCGGCCCTGCTTGCTGCGCCCGACCTCGTCCACCTGCACCCGGCCGCCGCTGGACGCCTCGATCTGGGCGAGCTGACGGCCGAGCTCGGCGTGGGACGTCCACCCGTTGTACTGCGGGTCGTCGAAGGTCTTGCAGGTCCCTTCGGCCGGCTCCTCGGGAGCGGCGGCCGCAGGGGCGCCACCGCCAGTCAGGGTGCCTGCGACGAGGGCGCCGACGGCAGCGGCGGTCACGACCGCGCGTCGGGTGGTACGGGATCGCGGACCGCGCTGCGACACATGGACCTCCGCCGTGATGTCCCCAGAAAAGGGAAAATGGTCTGACTTCGGGTGATTGGCGACGCTAGGGCCCCGGATCACGGAGGGTCAAGACCCTTGGGCAAAGCCTGGGTCAGGACCGGGCCGGTCGGCCGCGACCGCGGGTCGCGTTCACCAGCTGACCTCGTGGCAGCCGGTGTGGGTGTCGGGCTCGACCTGGAGGGTCGCGTGGTCGATGCCGTAGCGGCCGGCGAGGACTTCCCTCGCCCGGTCGAGGACGGGGTGCGAGTCGGTGTCGGCGCTGGTCATCAGGTGGGCGGTGGCGACGTTCATGCCGGAGGTGAGCGTCCACAGGTGCAGGTCGTGCACGTCCCGTACGCCGGGGACGGCGCCCAGGTCTGCGGCGACGGCGTCCGGGTCGATCCCGGCGGGGGTGTGCTGGGCCAGCACCGAGACGACCTGGCGGCCGAGCAGCCATGCCCGCACCAGCACGAAGAGGCCGATGGTGGCGCCGACGACGGTGTCCCAGACACCGACGCCGGTCGTCGCGACCAGCGCGGCCGCGACCAGCACGCCGACGGACCCGGCCGCGTCGGCGAGGACCTCCAGGTAGGCGCCGCGCACGTTCAGCGACTCCTCGGCGCCGGGGCGCAGCAGCACCAGGCCGACGGCGCTGACGGCCAGACCGAGCAGGCCGACGACGACCATCACCTGGGTCTCCGGCAGCGGGTCCTCGCCGACCCGCGCCACGGCCTCGACGAGCACGTAGGCACCGGCGCCGAGCATCAGCAGGACCGCGACGCCGGACGCGAAGACCTCGCTGCGGTAGTGGCCGTAGGTGCGTCGCCCCGAGGTGTCCGGCCGTACGGCGAGGTGCGTGGCCAGCCAGGACGCGCCCAGCGCGACCACGTCCGTCGCCATGTGCGCGGCGTCGGAGACCAGGGCCAGCGAGCCGGCCAGCAGCCCGGCGGTGAGCTCGACGACGAGGAACGTGGCCGTCAGAGCGAACGTGACGGCCAGCCGCCGCCGGAACCGGGAGCCGGCGTGGCCCGCGGGCGCGTGACCGTGGCCGGCGCCCATCACCGCACCCGCTCGGTGTCGTGTGCGGCGTGCTCCCGGGTCAGCTCGAGCAGCCGTTGCACGTGCTCGTCGGCCAGCCGGTAGTACATCTGCCGGCCCGCCCGGCGCGCCCTGACCACTCCGGCCGTCCGCAGCAGTCGCAGCGCGTGGGACACCGTCGTCTCGGTGACTCCGACCGTCGC
>JBOGDY010000080.1:0-8732 GCA_050742955.1 Actinomycetes bacterium
CCAGAGGTTGCGGGCCGGCCCCTCGATCTCGTCCTGGAACACGAACCCGAGCACGCCGATGGGGAGGGTGCCGACGATGACGTACCACCCCATCCGCGCGCCGAGCTCGCCCCGCAGGTCGGGCCGGAACAGCGACAGCGTCCAGGTGCGCAGGATGTTCCAGATCTCGTTGCGGAAGTAGAGCAGCACCGCGGTCTCGGTGCCGAGCTGCGTGACCGCGGTGAATGCCGCCCCGGGATCCTCCCAGCCGGCGACCGCCGCGGTGATGCGCAGGTGGGCGCTGCTGGAGATCGGAAGGAACTCGGTCAGTCCCTGCACCAGGCCATAGACCAGCGCGTGGAACCACGACTCCACCGCCGCTACTCCCCCAGTCCCGAGGCGTCGAGCGCCTCGGCGAGGGTGCGCAGGGTGGCGACCCGCTCGTCCAGCGACCCGGCGTACGACGCGACGCTGACCGTCGTGACGCCGGCCTCGGCATAGGCGTGCAGTCGGTCGCGGATGCGGTCGGCCGGCCCGATGAGCGACGTGCGGTCGATGAACTCGAAAGGCACCGCCTCGGCGGCCTCGCGGTGCTTCCTGTCCAGGTAGAGGTCCTGGACCGTCGCGGCGGCCTCGTCGAAGCCCATCCGCACGGCGAGCCGGTTGTAGAAGTTCTGCTCGCGGCTGCCCATGCCGCCCACGTAGAGCGCGGCGTAGTGACGGATCGGTGCGGCGCACGCCTCGAGGTCGTCGCCGATGACGACCGGCACCGTCGGCACGACGTCGAAGCCGGTCAGGTCCTTGCCGACCTTCTCCCGGCCGGTGCGGATGTGGCCGAGCAGCTCACCGGCGTAGTCGGGTGCGAAGAAGATCGCCAGCCAGCCGTCGGCGACCTCCCCGGTCAGCTCGAGGTTCTTGGGCCCGATCGCGGCCAGGTAGACCGGGAGGTGCTCGCGCACGGGGTGCACGGTGAGCCGCAGTGCCTTGCCGGGTCCGCCGGGCAGCGGCAGGGTCCAGTGCGCCCCGTCGTACTGCACCTTCTCCCGGTCGAGTGCCTTGCGGACGATGGCGACGTACTCCCTGGTGCGGGCCAGCGGCTTGTCGAAGCGCACGCCGTGCCAGCCCTCGGAGACCTGCGGCCCGGAGACCCCGAGGCCGAGCCGGAAGCGGCCTCCGGACAGGGAGTCGAGCGTCGCCGCCGTCATCGCGGCAAGGGCGGGGGTCCGGCCGGGGATCTGGAAGATGGCGGAGCCGACATCGATGCGCTCGGTGTGCGCGGCGACCCAGGTGAGGACGGTGGCAGCGTCGGAGCCGTAGGCCTCGGCAGCCCATACCGAGTCGTAGCCGAGCCGGTCGGCCTCCTGGGCGATCGCCAGGTTGTCCTTGTCGTTGCCGCCGCCCCAGTAGCCCAGGTTCACCGCGAGTCGCATGGTTGGCGACCCTACCGACCGCCACCTCGGTAGCCTTCCCCGCCATGGAGCAGCGCAGGGTGGGACGCTCGGGGCTGACCGTGTCCCGGGTGGGGCTGGGCACGATGACCTGGGGCCGCGACACCGACGAGCACGAGTCGGCCGACCAGCTCAAGGCGTTCCTGGAGGCCGGCGGCACCTTGCTGGACACGGCCGCCGGCTATGGCGACGGCGAGTCGGAGCGGGTCATCGGCGGGCTGCTGGCCGCGGTCGTCGACCGTGAGGAGGTGGTGATCGCCACCAAGGCCGGCATCTCCCGCCGGACCGGTGACCGCGTCGTCGACACCTCACGCAAAGCGTTGCTCGACGCCCTCGACGGGTCCCTGCAGCGGCTGGGCACCGACCACGTCGACCTGTGGCAGGTGCACTCCTGGAGCGCCGACGTGCCGATGGAGGAGACTCTCGGCGCCCTCGACGCGGCGGTCGCCTCCGGCCGGTCGCGGTACGTCGGCATCTCGAACTACAGCGGCTGGCAGACCGCACGGGCCGCCACCTGGCAGGGGTGCTGGCCCGGACGGGCGCCGGTCGTCGCCACCCAGGTGGAGTACTCGTTGCTGCAGCGCGGCATCGAGCGCGAGGTGCTCCCGTGCGCCGACGCGCTGGGCCTCGGTGTGCTGCCGTGGTCGCCGCTGGGCCGCGGTGTCCTGACCGGGAAGTACCGCGGCGGCATCCCCGCCGACTCGCGGGCCGCGTCGCCGCACTTCGCCCGGTTCGTCGAGCGGTTCCTGGACGACCGGGCCCGGCGGGTGGTGGACGCGGTGTCGACCGCGGCGGACGGGCTGGACGCCTCGCCGGCGGAGGTCGCGCTGGCGTGGGTGCGCGACGCACCGGGGGTGACCGCGCCCATCGTCGGGGCCCGTACGGCGGCGCAGCTGCGCGGCTCGCTCACCGCCGAGGACCTCGTGCTGCCGCCGGAGATCCGGGCCGCGCTCGACGACGTGTCGGCCCCGCCCGTGGACTATCCCGAGCGCTAGCCGATGACCTCCTCGTCGAGGCGGTGCAGCAGCCGGCCCTCGTCGACGAGGGCGAACGGCGCGCCGAGCAGGCTGTCGTCGTCGACGTCCTGGTCGAGCACCCAGGTCGTGCCGCCCAGGTAGTGCAACCCCACGTTGTCAGCGTCCACGACCGCGTCGAGCCCCTGTTCCTCCAGCAGCAGCTCGAGGGCACCGATCGCGCTCAGCTCCTCGCCGGCCTCGGCGTCCTCGTCGCGGAACGTCTCGCCGGCGGCGACGAGCTCGTCGGCCGAGCGGACCGCGAAGTCGCGCCGCTGCAGCACCGACAGCCGGGCCGGGAGCCGCTCGTCGGTGACCTCCGCCGGCTCGTAGACCGGCCCGCTGGAGAACTCGAAGGGCGACACCTCGTCGAAGGCGTCGAAGAGCGCGTCGTCGTAGGACTCGGCGGCCTCGCGCAGGGCTTCGTAGGCGACGTGGACACCCGGATCCTCCTCCGACAACTTGGCCTCGCAGGCCTGCAGGTGACGGTCGATAGCGGACTTCAGGGCGTCGGCGGCGGCATGTACTTGGGGGGACATGCACCAGAACCTAGCCGCAGGCGCGCACAATGGTCGCGATGGGCGAGTACGAGTACCAGCAGCTGTACCTCCCCCGGGGCACCAGCCGCGGCGCCGCGACGCGGCTGCTGACCGAGCACGCCGAGTACGGCCACTGGGAGCTGGCCCGGCTGCGGCTCTTCCCCGACGGCAGCCGCCGGGTCGTGCTGCGGCGCAAGGTGATCAGGGTCGGGCGCACGACCTGAGCCCACACTGCCGTGCGGGTGTCAAGCGCCGGCGATGAAATGGTCCAGCACCCGCACGCCGAACCGCAGCGACTCGACCGGGACGCGCTCGTCGATGCCGTGGAACATGGCCGGGAAGTCGAGGTCCGGCGGCAGCCGCAGCGGCACGAAGCCGAACCCGCGGATGCCCAGCAGCGAGAACGACTTGTTGTCGGTGCCACCGGACAGTGAGTAGGGGATGGCGCGGGCGCCGGGGTCCTCGGCCTGCAGCGACGCGACCATGTTGTCGACCAAGGGGCCGTCCATCGTGGTCTCGAGCGCGATGTCGCGGATCACGCTCTCCCGGCGTACGTCCGGGCCGATCAGCTCGTCGATCGTCGCCAGCAGCTCGTCCTCGAAGCCGGGCAGGAAGCGGCAGTCGACCATCGCCTCCGCGGTCTGCGGCACGACGTTGTGCTTGTAGCCGGCCTTGAGCATCGTCGGGTTGGCACTGTTGCGCAGGGTGTTCCCGACGATGCGCGCCAGTGGGCCGATCTTGGCCAGGACCGGCTCCGGGTCGGACGGGTCGCAGTCGATGCCCAGCGCCTCGGACATCTCCTCCAGGAACCGGGTCACGGTCGGGGTGAGCCGGACCGGCCACTCATGACGCCCGATGCGCGCCACCGCCTCGGCGAGGGTCGTGATCGCGTTGTCGTCGGCGACCATCGAGCCGTGCCCGGCCCGTCCCTGCGCGACCAGACGCAGCCACTGGATGCCCTTCTGCGCCGTCTCGATCAGGTAGAGCCGCTGGTCGTCGTCGACCGTGAACGAGTAGCCGCCGACCTCGCTGATCGCCTCGCTCACACCCTCGAACAGGTCCGGATGGTGGTCGACCAGCCAGTGCCCGCCGTAGATGCCGCCGGCCTCCTCGTCGGCCAGGAACGCGAGCACCACGTCCCGCGGCGGGGTGCGGCCCTCGCGCCGCCACTGCCGGACGACCGCCAGCACCATCGCGTCCATGTCCTTCATGTCGATCGCGCCGCGGCCCCAGACGCAGCCGTCGGCGAGCTCGGCGGCGAACGGGTCGTGGGTCCAGTCGCGGGCCTCGGCGGGCACCACGTCGAGGTGGCCGTGCACCAGCAGGCCGGGACGGCTCGAGTCCCGGCCCTCCCAGCGGACCACGACGCTCGTCCGGTTCCGGTTCGACTCGAAGACCTGCGGCTCGAGACCGACCTCGGCCAGCTTTCCCGCGACGTACTCCGCGGCCGCCCGCTCCCCCGGGCCGCTGCCGTCGCCGTAGTTGGACGAGTCGATGCGGATCAGGTCGCGGACCAGTTCGACGACCTCATCCTGCGCGCCCGGGGTGGTGGGTGCGGCGTCTGCCACGGTGCGCCTCCTCCTCGTTCCGGATCGTCCCTCCGAGCGCCGCCGACCCGCCGTCGTCCGGTCCCCGACGAGCGTGCAGCGCGTACGGCGTGGCCCCCGCCCATCCTGCCGTACACCCCGTCGCGCGAGCGGCCGGGAGGCGCCGCGGTTTGCTAAGGTTGCCGCGCATCGGCTGGCCGTCCCGGCACAGCCGGGCACCTCGTCCGGGTGGCGGAATTGGCAGACGCGCTAGCTTGAGGTGCTAGTGCCCTTTACAGGGCATGGGGGTTCAAGTCCCCCCTCGGACACACGGCTCGACGCGGAAGCCGCAGATCACGGACCTGCGGCTGTACGGGGCGTCAACACACAGAACTCGTTGCCGTCGGGATCGGCCATCACCACCCAGCTGACCTCGCCCTGGCCGATGTCGATTCGAGTCGCCCCGAGGGAGACGAGACGGTCGACCTCCGTTTGCTGATCACCGTCGACGGGTGGCGCGAGGTCGAAGTGCATCCGGTTCTTCCCGGTCTTCTGCAGCAATGGCGGACCGCCCCAGGAGACCTTCGGACCGCCGAGCGGCGAGCGAATCGCGGTCTCTTGGTCCTGGTCCCAGACCAGCGGCCACCCCAGCGCTTCGCTCCAGAAGTACCCGACCTCCTGCGAGCCGTCGCACGAAAGTTCTCCCAGGAATCCGCAGTCGGCGAGGAAGTTGTTGTCCGGCTCGATGACGCAGAACTCGTTGCCTTCGGGGTCGGCGAGCACAACATGTCCCTCCTCCGGGCGCTGACCGACGTCGATGTGCCGGGCGCCGAGCTCGAGCGACCTCGCCACCGTCTGCTGCTGGTCCTCGAGGGACGTGCTAGTCAGGTGGAAGTGCAACTGGTTCTCGCCGGCCTTCTGCTCCTGCGTTGGCAGGAATCGGATCCGGAACCCGGTGCCATCGCTCGGCAGGAGCGCGATGCCCTGGTGGGGGTCGTCGGCCATCTCCCAGGCCAGGACGCCGGCCCAGAAGCGCGCGAGACGGAGCGGGTCGTTCGCATCGAAGCAGAGCGCGAGGAGGTGAGACGTCATCCCGCATCTCCGATCTGCTGACTCACAGCCTCAGACAGGGGCCGCGCGTCCTGCCACCGATGAGAAGGGCAACGCTAGGTCGCTCGAGGACTGCAATGCAACGCGAATGAGTCAAAGGGGACGTTCCCGGCGCCCACCTCCGAAGATCCTTCTCTCCCTGCTGCGCGATGGTGAGGAGGGCCTCCGAACGCATACCGAGAGTGCGCTTAGTAGCGTCTGTTCCGGCGACAACGGCTAGCGGAGCAGGGTGATCATGGCGGCAGCGAAGGGATCACTGGCGGGCAGGCTCAGAGGGCTCCCTCGTCGGATGGTCCGTCGGATCAAGCGCGCCGGGTTCGCTGCGAGCCCTCAGGAGCGGCCAGCCTCCCCGGCGCCGGCGGCGCCCCGCCGGAAGCGGGAAATCGACAGGATCGACGACCTGCACGCCTTCTGGCGTCAGCCGGCTCCGGCCGGCAACAGCCCGGGCGCCTTCGTGCCCCCGGTCGGACGCAGCAAGGTGCTGCTGGAGCTGCTCTCCGACCTGCCCACCGATGCCCGCATCCTGGAAGTCGGCTGCAACGTCGGGCGCAACCTCGCTCATCTGTACGACCACGGCTACCACCATCTCGAGGGCGTCGAGATCAGTCCCCATGCCGTCGAACTGTTGCGGAAGACCTATCCGCAGATCGCTGACGTCCCCGTCCACCTCGGGCCCGCGGAGGACGTGCTTCCCGGCATGGCGACGGACAGCTTCGACCTCGTCTTCACGATGGCGGTCATCGAGCACATCCACCCGGACAGCTCGGCTGTCTTCGATCACATGGTTCGCATAGGCAGGTCGATCCTGTCCATCGAGCCGCCAGGTCGCCGCTCGCATCGGCAGTACCCGCATGATGTCCCGGAGGTCTTCCGGACCCGCGGGATGACCCTTGTCACCGAGAGGCCGATGAGCGACTTCTCGGAAACCCGTGAGGATCGCGGTATCCGGGTCTACTCGGCCTACCGCTTCCAGCGGGGCTCATGAACCGCTCACCGTCGTCGGTCCAGTGACCTAGACAGAGCCGAGTCCTCACGTGGGCGGCTGGGCGCCGATCTCCTCAGCACCATCGATCGACGTGACCCACGTCGCGATCTCCGACCGCCGGCTGGCGCCGAGCTTGGCGCGGATGTGCTCCAGGTGCGACCCGGCCGTTCGAGCGGTGATCCGCAGCTCCTCGGCGATCTCACGGTTGGTGAGTCCCCGTGCCACGAGGCGGGCGATCTCGAACTCGCGCAGCGTCAGGGGCGACCAGGGCTGTACGGCGTCGTGCCTGTCGAGACGGGAGCCGATCACGGCCGCCGCGTCGAGCAGTGGCTTGGCCGCCACCGCGGACGCGGCTGCGCGCACGTCTTCCACGAGGATGGAGGCCTCGGTGCGGCGGTTCGAGGCAACGGCGCAGCGAGCCAGGTCCAGGGCGCACCACTGGGCCTCCCACCACCGGTTGCGGGCCGACCAGGCAGCGCGGGCGGCGCCGAGCAGCTCGCGGGCCTTGCCGGTGCGGCCGGCGGCGAGATGGATCAGGCCCGCGGCGTGGTCGACAGCGGGCAAGGTGCCGGGGATGCCGCGCGCGAGCAGGTCTGCACTGAGCCTGTCGGCCCACCCCCGCGCCCCGGCGGAGTCCTGTTGCGCCAGACGGGCCCTGGTCCCCGTGACGAGGAACGGGAACAGGTTGGCTGCGTCGGCGACCTCGTGCGACGCGTCGTAGCCGGCCTCCGTCAGGGTGACCGCCGTGGCGTGGTCCTGTCGCAGCACAGCGCACTCGGCCAGGCCCCACAGGGCGGGCGAGAAACGCTGCAGCTCACCCATCTTCTCCCCGGCGACACGTGCCTCGTCCAGGGACGCGACGGCCGACACGAGATGACCTCGGCCCAGCGCAACGAAGCCAACCACGTGCAGGGCGGTGATGCGTGTGGTGATGCCGCCCTCGACCTCGGCGAGCGCCTGCTGCCCCGCCCGGTCGGCCTCGTCCCATCGCCCCTGGCACCACCAGACGTGGGCTTGGTGGCTGGCCATGTAGTGGCGGTGGTTCCACTGCTCGGTCCGCGCGGCGTACTCGATGCCCTCGCGCAGCCACTGTTCCGCGCGGTCGTACTCCACGAGCGTCGAGGCAGAGGACCCGATCATGCGGTAGCCACGCGCGGCCTCCGACTCCAGGCCGAGAGCGCCTGCCCTGCGGGTGGCCCGCTCGAGCTGGCTCCAGCCCTCCTCCATCCGCCCCGCGAACACCAGGACAGACCCGAGGGTGGCCGCTGTGTTCAGCCCGGTCTGCAGATCCTTTGCCCCTGTCGCCTCCAGTGCCTGCTCGCCGGCCTGGATGGCGTCGTCGAGCCGGTCGTCGACCAGGTACGCCGCGGCTTTCGCCGCCAGCAGCCCAGCCCTGACGCGCTGCTGTGCCTCGCCCTCGACCGACCGGTCGATCTCCTGGAGTGCTTGCTCCAGCAGGGCGATCCGGGCCGGCAGCGGGTGCCCCAGCAGGTGCCGGGCCGCAACCAGCCCCGGGACGAGTGCGGCGGCGGCCACCGCGTCGCCGGTCTCGACGAGGATGTGCCGCGCCTGCTCGTAGTCCTGGGCCGCCTGTGCGTTGTTGTCAGTGGCCGCGGCCTCGGCGGCGCGGCGAGTGAGCAGCTCGACACGGCGCCGGTCGTCCCCCTTCCGTAGACACCGCACCGCTCGCTGCAGCAGGTCGAGCGCCTCCTGGTGCGCCGACAAGGCGCTGGCGCGCTCCGCGGCGGAGGCCGCCGCGTCCGAGGCTTCGGTGAGCTGCCCCGCCGCCTCGTGGTGTGCCGACCGGTACGCGTCGCCGCCGAGCTCGAGACGGTGCCGCGCCACCTCTGCGACCCGCGCGTGCAAGGCACGGCGCCTGGCCAGCGGCGCGTTGGCCTCGATGGCGTCACGGATCAGCGCATGCCTGAACCCGAACCATCGCGGGGACTCCTCGTGGACGACGTGCCGGTCGACCAGCTCGTCGAGGCTGGTGGCGGCCGCCTCCTCCGATCCGCCCGAGACCGCTGCCAGCAGGTCGAGGTCAAAGCTCCGCCGTACGACGGCCGCCGCGACCGCGCTGTCCTGGGCAGCCTCCGACAGGGTGTCGAACCTCTGCTGGATCGCCTCGGCCA
>JBOGDY010000081.1:0-8724 GCA_050742955.1 Actinomycetes bacterium
CCGCCGGCCCGGTGGGGCAGGCCACCTCGCTGCGCCTGGCGACGGCGGCGCTGCTGATCGTGCTCGTCGACCGGCTGGTCGACCGGCCGGCCCGGCCGGCGCTCGTCGCGGGTGGCCTGGCCGCCACCGGTCTGCTGGCCAGCTTCGGCCTAGCCGGTCATGCCCGCGGGCAGGCGATCGCGCCGCTGGCGGTCGCCGTCGACGGGGTGCACGTGGCCGCGATGGCCACCTGGCTCGGCGGGCTGGCCGTGCTCGCCCTGGTCGTCCTCCGGCGGCCGGCCGAGGGGGCGGTCGAGGCCGTGCGGCGGTTCTCGCCGGTGGCATTGGCCTGCGTCGTAGCACTCGCGGCGACCGGGGCACTGCAGGCCTGGCAGCAGGTGCGCGACGCCGCGGCGCTGCCGTCCACCGGCTACGGCCGGCTGCTGATGGTGAAGCTCGCGCTGGTGGCCGTCGTGCTGCTGGTCGCGACGGCCTCACGACGATGGGTACGCCGTGGCCGCGACGACCTTCCCGCCCTCCGGCGCAGCGTCACCGGCGAGGCAACGATCGCCGGCGCCGCGCTGGCCCTGACGGCGCTGCTCGCCGGCACCCCGCCCGCGGCAGCGACCTACTCGCCCGTCGTCGAGGTGTCCGCACCGCTGACCGCCGGGCGCAGCGTCGAGGCGGTGCTCGACCCGGCCCGCACCGGCCCGGCCCGGCTGCAGGTGCGACCGCGCGCAGCCGGGGGCGCGCTGCTGCCCGCGGAGCGGGTCGACGCCCGGCTCACCAGGGTGGGGCCGTCCGGCGCGGCGGCCGGCTCCACGGCGGAGCCGCTCCCAGTGCCCCTCAACCGTCAGCCCGACGGCTCCTGGGCCAGCACCGGGTTGCAGCTGCCCACGTCGGGGGACTGGCAGCTGACCCTCACGGTGCAGTCCTCCGAGACCGACACCGTCACCACGACGGCCGACGTGACCATCCGATGACCGAACACCCACGAGCAGGGAGCCGCCCCGTGCACCGCGCCGCACGTCGTACAGCTGCCACCCTCGCAGCCGTTGCCACGCTCCTCCTGGTGACGGCGCTGCCGGCGGCCGGCCACGTCACCGTGAAGTCGACCGACGCGACCGCGGGCGGGTTCGGGGCGCTGACGTTCCGGGTGCCGACCGAGGGCGAGTCGGCGACGGTCGGCCTGGAGGTCACCTTCCCCGCCGACCAGCCCCTTGCCTTCGTGAGCGTGAAGCCGCATCCCGGCTGGAGCTACAAGGTGTCGCGCGCGCGGCTCGCCGACCCGGTCGAGGTCGAGGGCCGCAAGATCACCGAAGCCGTCTCCCGGATCACCTGGACGGCCACCGGCGGAAACGGCATCGGCGTGGGCGAGTACGACGAGTTCTCGGTCAGCGCCGGTCCACTGCCGGAGGCCGACCAGATGGTGTTCAAGGCCGTGCAGGTCACCGCCGACGGCGAGCGCGTCGGCTGGGTCGAGGAGGCCGCTCCCGGTTCGTCCGCGGAGCTCGAGCGGCCCGCTCCGGTGCTGCGCCTCGCCGGGTCCGACGAACGGACCGGCACCCGGGCCGCCGACGCGTCCTCGCCCGGCGCGGACGGCGCCGACGAGGGTGACGTGCGCCGCGCGACAATCATCGCTGTGGCCGCTCTCGCCGTGGGCCTCGTCTCCGGTGCAGTCGGCGCGCTGGCAATGGCCCGACGTCGCTGACCGTCAGGCCGTCAAGCGGACGGCGCCGGGCCCGGACCGTCCCGGACCGGGCCCGGGTCGAGGTGCCGGAACGCCTCGAGGTTGCGGGTGGGCTCGCCCCGGAGGTGCCGCCAGGCCCACTCCTTGCGGATCGAGGTGGCGAAGCCCAGCTCGAGGATCGTGTTGAACGCGGAGTCGGAGTACTCCAGGACCGAGCCCAGCAGCCGGTCGACCTCGTCGGGCGTCACCGCCGTCAACGGCAGCCGCCCGGACAGGTAGATGTCGCCGAGCTGGTCCAGCGCGAACGCCACGGCGTACATCCGGGTGTTGCGCTCGAGCAGCCAGCGGTGGACGGCCTCGTGGTTCTCGTCTGGCCGCCGCGCGACGAACGCGTTGACGGACAGGCTGTGCGCACCGACGACCATCGAGCAGGTGGTCTTGAGCTTGTGCTCCCCCGGCAGGGTGACCACGAAGGTGCCGGGCGTCGGCTCCTCGTGCTCGAGGTCGGCCAGCTCGGGGCGCGTCAGGGCGGCCCGCAACGCGGCAGCGGCGTCGGTCAACGGTTCACGGCCATGGTCTGCGGCACGGAGCGCTCGAGCAGTACGTCGGAGTAGACGTCCAGCATCCCGGTCGCCGTCGCCGACCAGCCGAAGTGGGCGGCGTGGGCGACGGCGCCGCGACCCAGGGCGCGGCGGCGGGACGTGTCGCGCAGCAGGTCGCCGAGCACCGTCGCGTAGTCGGCCGGGTCGTGGCCGTCCACCAGAACCCCCGAGACGCCGTCGCGGACCGCCGTACGGAGGCCGCCCACGGAGGCGGCGACGACCGGGGTGCCGCAGGCCTGCGACTCGAGGGCGACGAGCCCGAACGACTCGCTGTAGGACGGCACCACGGTCAGGTCGGCGGCGGAGTACCAGTCGGGCAGCCCGTCCTGGGGAACCGGCTCGGCGAGGCGCACCACGTCGGCGACGCCGAGCTCGTGCGCGAGGGACTTGAGCGACTCGGGATGGGCCAGGCCCGAACCGGACGGGCCACCGACGACCGCGACGACGAGACGCCGCCGCAACGCCGGGTCGGCCGCGAGCAGCCTGGCGGCCGCGCGCAGCATGAGGTCGGGTGCCTTGAGCGGCTGGATGCGGCCGACGAACAGCAGCATGACCGCGTCGTCGTCGACTCCGAGCCGACGCCGGGCGCGAACCCTTCCGGCGGGCCGGAACAGGTCGAGGTCGACGCCAGGGGGCACCGTGGCGACCCGGTCCGGGTCCGCGTCGTAGAGGTCGACCAGCTGGTCGAGCTCCTCGTCGGTGCTGGCCACCAGCCGGTCGGCTGCAGCGACGACCTGGGCCTCCCCGATCTCGCGGGCCACCGGCTCGGGCGAGTCGCCCTCGGCCAGCGTCAGGTTCTTGACCTTCGCCATCGTGTGCATCGTGTGCACCAGCGGGGCGTCCCAGCGCTCCGCGGCCAGCCACCCGACCTGGCCGGAGAGCCAGTAGTGGGAGTGGATGAGGTCGTACCAACCGGGTTCTCTAGCCGCCTCGACGCGCATCACGCCGGACGTGAAGGCGCAGAGCTGGCCGGGCAGGTCCTCCTTGGCCAGGCCCTCGAACGGTCCGGCCGTGACGTGCCGGACGGTCACGCCCGGCGCGAGCTCGACGACCGGGTCGAGGCTGCTGCTGGTGGCGCGGGTGATCACGTCGACCTCCACGCCCAGGGCGGCCAGCCGGCGGGACAGCTCCACGACGTAGACGTTCATGCCCCCGGCGTCGCCGACCCCAGGCTGGTCCAGCGGCGACGTGTGCACGCTGAGCATGGCCACCCGCCGAGGCATGCGTCGGCGGACGGGCAGAACGGTCATCAGCTCTCAACACCTCCGGATGGCGGTCACTTCGGCCAACCGTGGGCGATCCTCCCCGATTCCCTGCGCGGACAACCAACCCGCCTCGTTCGCGCTGGGCTGACGCCACCTCCCCCCGGACACCGGGTGCTGCGCTGACAGGATGTCGTCCATGTCACGAGGCACCGCGGTCGTCACCGGCGCAAGCAGCGGGATCGGGGAGGCCACGGCCCGGAGGCTGGCAGCCGAGGGCTTCGACGTGGTGGCGGCGGCACGGCGTCGCGACCGGATCGACGTGCTGTGCCGGGAGATCGGCGCCCGGCCCGCGACGCTCGACGTCACCTCCCCGGAGTCGGTGGCCGCTCTCGCCTCCGGCATCCCCGACTGCCAGGTGCTGGTCAACAACGCCGGGCTGGCCCTCGGTCTCGACCCGGTCGCGGAGGCCGACGTCGAGGAGTGGCGACGCATGTACGACGTGAACGTGCTCGGGGCCCTGCGCATGACCCAGGCCCTGCTGCCCCGGCTGGTCGCCAGCGGGGCGGGGCACGTCGTGATCATGGGCTCGACCGCCGGTCGGATCGTCTACGAAGGCGGCGGCGGCTACACGGCGGCCAAGCACGGCGCCACCGCGCTCGCCGAGACCCTGCGGCTCGAGCTGCTCGGCCAGCCCGTGCGCGTCACCGAGATCGCTCCGGGCATGGTGGCGACCGAGGAGTTCTCGCTGACGCGCTTCCGCGGGGACGCCGAGCGGGCCGCCGGTGTCTACTCGGGCGTCGAGGAGCCACTCACCGCGGACGACATCGCCGACTGCGTTGCCTGGTGCGTCACCCGGCCCTCCCACGTCGACATCGACCTGCTGGTCGTCAAGCCGTTGGCGCAGGCGGCACAGCACCGGGTCCACCGGACCTGAGCCGCTCCTCCTGCGCGCCGGGGTAGTGCTGACTCGGGCCCGGGGGGGTGCGCACTCCGGAGCGTCATCTCAGATCCGGGTAATTATTCAGAATCCAGATGACGTGCAGGGATGGCATCGGCCCCCGCCCTGCTTTTCCACCGATCCGGCTCCACTGGATCTGTCCACGGGTTACCGGGGCTTGGCCGACGTGGGTCCGCCGCGAGGGCAACATGACGGCGTGGACGACATCGCCGACGTGGCCGACCTGCTTCGAGACGCACGCGAACAGGCGCTGATGAGCCAGGACGACCTGAGTCAACGATCAGGCGTGTCCCAGAGCACGATCGCGGCACTCGAGCGACGTCAACGACTCCCGCGGCTCGACGTCCTGGTCAAGCTGTTGGCTGCGATGGACCTCCAGCTGCACGTGGAGCTCGAGCCGTTGTTCCGCGACCTGGACGCGCGGATAGATGTGCTGACCGCGATGAGTCCACAAGAGCGCCTGGCAGAGGCGGGCAACGCCGAGGTGCTCCCGGGCCTGGTCCTGATGCACATGGCGGGCACCGGGGCGGTGCTGTCCGGGGCGCTGGCCGCGATCGCTCACGGTGCACCCGTCCCCTTGCCGCACCTGGAATTCGTGGTGCCGGGCAGGGAGGACGTGCTGACCAGGGTCGAGCGGGCCCTGCAGGCAGTGTTCGCCTGGCACCCGGAGGTCGGACATGCCGCGCCGGGTGCGCTGAGCGACCCGGACGTGGGCGACGCGTCGCGGTGGCGAACCGGGTCAGGTGACATCTGTGTCCGCCGGGTCGACGACGACGTGCCCGTCGGCTTGACCGTTGCGATCCAGACGCGAGAAGGCCTGCGCAGCCTGCCGGTCATGTCGTTGTGGAGGATCGAGGCGACCGACCGGGTGACCCAGCGCGTCCTGACCAGGATGCGCGCTCGGGTGGCCGGTGCCGCCGGTCAGGGAGCGGCCAGGGCGGCCTCGAACGCGTCGTAGGCGTCCTGGCCGAAGAGCACGAAGCGCACCTCGTGGACCGTGCCGGGCTGGTGGGCGCGCGCCGTCGTGACCGCGATGCGCGCCGCGTCGTCGAGCGGCCAGCCGTAGACGCCGGCGGACACGGCCGGGAAAGCGACCGTCGCGGCACCCAGCTCCTCGGCGACCCGCAACGACTCGCGGTATGCGGACTCGAGAACGGCCGAGCGGTCCTCCGCCCGCGAGAAGACCGGGCCCACGGTGTGGATGACCCAGCGGGCCGGCAACCGTCCGGCGGTCGTGGCCACCGCCCTGCCGGGAGGCAGCCCGTCGCGGTGCTCGCCGGCCCGCAGCTCCTTGCAGGCGGCCAGGATCTCGGGCCCGCCCCGGCGGTGGATCGCCCCGTCCACACCGCCCCCGCCGAGGAGCGAGGAGTTCGCGGCGTTGACGACGGCGTCGACCTGCTGCTCGGTGATGTCGCCCAACGCCAGGGTGATGTCCATCAGGAGCCGTCGAACAGCCTGACCCGCAGCCGGCGGAAACCCTTGCCCTTGTTCTCCACCTTCACGACCTCGATCCGACCGATCTGACGCGTCGACGCGACGTGCGTGCCGCCGTCGGCCTGGGTGTCGAGGCCGAGGATGTCGACGATGCGCACGACCTCGAGCTCGGGCGGCAGCAGGTTGGTGGCCGTACGGATCAGGTCGGGGTGCGTGGTGAAGGCGTCCTCGCGCGGCAGGTTGCTGATCGCGATGGCGCGGTCCGCGGCGACCTCCACCGCGCACGCCTCGGCGACGCGCTGCTTGAAGCCCTCAGGCACCTCGGGGAGGTTGAAGTCCATCCGCGCCTCGAGCGGTTCCATGTTGCCGCCGGTGACCAGTGCACCGAAGTCGCGGAACACGACCCCGCTGAGCAGGTGCAGGCCCGAGTGGGTGCGCATCAGAGCACTGCGACGCTCGTCCTCGACCGCGCCGCGCACCGGCGTACCGGCCGGAGGGAGCGGGTCACCCTCGGCGGGCAGGAGGTAGAGGTCGTCGCCCTTGCGGACGCCCACCACCCGCGTCTGCACGCCGCCCCACAGCAGGACCCCGTGGTCGGGCGGCTGACCGCCGCCGCCGGGGTAGAACGCGGAGCGGTCGAGCACGATGCCGTCGGGCTCGCTGTGCAGGACCGTCGCGTCCCACTCACGCAGGGTCTGGTCGGCGAGCTCGAGCCGCTCGGTGCGGCCGTGGGTCTCAGGGGCCACCGGTCAGTAGGGGCCGTAGGGCCCGGAGCTACGCCCGCCGCCGTCGATCTGACGGAGCTTGGGGCGTACCTCGGCGAGGTAGATGCCAGCGGCGATCACGCCGACCACGTTGAGGAAGAACAGGGCGTTGTAAAGGGACACGATCGCCACCAGGAATGCCGCGCCCAGGATGCCGAGCCAGACCGGCTTGGTCAGCCGGCCGACGTGGGGGAACAGCGCACTGCGGCGGCGGAGCGCGTCGATCGCTGCGTAGCCGGTGAGGGCCAGCGACCCGATTCCCAGCACGAGCAGCACAACGCCCTGGACGCTGCCGACGAGGTTCATGGCTGCCAGCGTAGTCGCCGCCACGGCTCAGGGCCCGCCCCCCACGGGGGACGGGCCCTGTCGATCTCCAGCTGGTCAGCTGCCGAACTTCTGCGCAGCGTCGCCGGCGGCCTGAGCGGTCGCCTCGGTGGTCTTGGCCGCCGAGCTGGTCGCGGACTTGGTGGCCGTCTTCGTTGCCGCGGTCCGCTTCCTGGCGGTCGTCGCGGTGCCCCGGGCGGAGCTGCGGGTCGCGGCGGCACCCTTCTTGGCCGTCGTGGTGGCGGCCTTGCTGCGGCGCACCGTGGTGCCGGCCTGCTTCTGGGCGCCCTGCGTGGACTGCTGGCGCCGGATGCGGGTGACCAGGCGACGGCCGCGGCCGACGAGGTCGCCGTAGACCGCGTCCGCGCGACCCGCGGCCTCGCCGATGACGACGATCGCGACACCCTGCGCCTTGCCCGGCAGCGCCTTGGTCTCGACCTGGATGGTGCTGACCGCGTTCTCGATGTCCTTGCGGTCCACCTTCAGTGTCGAGATGCGCTCGGGCACCTGGCGCAGCTTCTTGACCGCGAGGTCACCGGCGCCGGCGACGGCGTAGAACGGCTTGCTCCGGGTGATGGTCATACGTTGTTCCTCCTGGTGCTCTGGGTGGACTTGGTTGTCGCCCTGGTCGTGGCCGGCTTCCTAGGGGCGGTGCTCCCGGCGGGCGACGTCTGACCGGCCTGCTCGCGGCGGAACGACTCGTAGATGTCGATCAGCACCCGCTTGTGCCGCTCGCCGATCGTGGTGTCACCGATCAGCGCGGCCACCACGTCGTTGCTTCCGTCCCGCTCGTCGAGGATGCCGGCCCGCACGTAGAGCGTCTCGGCGGAGATCTGCAACGCCTTGGCGATCTGCTGCAGGATCTCGGCGCTGGGCTTCTTCAGCCCGCGCTCGATCTGGCTCAGGTATGGATTGGACACCCCGGCCGCCGCAGCCAGTTGACGCAGTGAGTACTGCGCGGTGCTGCGCTGGTCGCGGATGAACTCGCCGAGCGAGCCGACCTTGAGTGTGGCCACGTCGACAGTCTTACCCAGAGTGCTAACTGTGGCAAGCAGTCGGCAAGCACTATCTGGGTGACCTCCCTCACACGCTTCACGAGGTCACGAGCCTCCGCCCCGGACCTCACCAGCCGGCGAAGCGGACCTCTCCGACCGGCTCGCCACCGCCCGTCACCGGTGCGATGGCGAGCTCGTCGAGCACCGGTGCGTCCACACCGAGGCGGCGCAGGGCGGCAACCATCACGGCCGGCCGACCGCGCTGCGCTCCGTCCTCGATCTTCATCGCCATCGCGCTGCCGTCGGGCAGGGCCGCGGCATAGACGCCCTCGGCCCCGTCCTTCGCGACGAGGCCCGGCACCCCCGCGACCAGCTGCGTGACGTCCCGGCGGGTGCCACCGAGCCAGAGCGGGTGCTCCCGCATCGCCACGGCGACCCGGTGTTCGACCGTCCCAGGGGCGCTCAGCGCAATGGCCCGGAAGGCGCGGGCAAGTCCCTGCAGGCTGAGCGAGAACAGCGGAGCACCGCAGCCGTCGACCCCGACCGCGGCCACCTTCTCGGCGGCCAGGTCCTCCACCGCGTCACGCAGGGCGATCTGCAGGGGATGCTCGGCGTCGCGGTACCGGCCGGTCGGCCACCCGTTGGCGACGCAGGTGGCCAGCATGGCGGCGTGCTTGCCGGAACAGTTCATCGCGATCGCCGCCGGCCGGTGACCGTCGCGAACGTAGGTCAGCTTCTCCACCTCGTCGACGGGGAAGTCGGGCGGTGTCTGG
>JBOGDY010000082.1:0-8666 GCA_050742955.1 Actinomycetes bacterium
GCTTGAGCGTCGGACCCTCGTCGACGTAGGCCCGCTCGACGACCAGGTCCTCGACGTCGAGACGGCGGCTGTCACGCTCGGCCGTGTGCCGGGCGTTCGCCACCGCGCTGGCCAGCACCTTGTAGACGGGCTCACTGGCCGCCTGCGGTGCGAAGCGCAGCACGGCGAGCGCCTCGTCGGCCTGCCTCCCCCGGATGAGGTCGACGACCCGGCGCGCCTTCATGGGCGTGACGCGGACGAAACGCGCCTGGGCACGGGAGGGCGCGACCTCGGGGGTCGCGTCGGACGTGGTGTCAGCCACGGCGTGCCCTCCTGTCGTCCCTGACGTGACCACGGAAGGTGCGGGTCGGCGCGAACTCGCCGAGCTTGTGTCCGACCATCGCCTCGGTCACGAACACCGGGACGTGCTTGCGCCCGTCGTGCACGGCGATCGTGTGCCCGAGCATCGTCGGCACGATCATGGACCGCCGGGACCACGTCTTGATGACGTTCTTGGTGCCCTTCTCGTTCTGCACGTCCACCTTCTTGGCGAGGTGGTCGTCCACGAAAGGGCCCTTCTTCAGGGAACGCGGCATGGTTCGCAGGTCTCCGATCAGCGCTTCTTGCCGGTCTTGCGGCGGCGGACGATGAGAGCGTCGCTGGACTTGTTGGCCTGTCGGGTGCGGCCCTCGGGGCGACCCTTGGGGTTCACCGGGTGGCGACCGCCGGACGTCTTGCCCTCACCACCACCGTGCGGGTGGTCGGCCGGGTTCATGGCCACACCGCGGACGGTCGGGCGCTTGCCCTTCCACCGCATGCGGCCGGCCTTGCCCCAGTTGATGTTGGACTGCTCGGCGTTGCCGACCTCACCGACGGTTGCGCGGCAGCGGAGGTCGACGTTGCGGATCTCGCCCGACGGCATGCGCAGCTGCGCATAGGGCCCGTCCTTGGCCACCAGCTGGACGCTGGCGCCGGCCGAGCGGGCGATCTTGGCTCCGCCGCCGGGCCGCAGCTCGATCGCGTGGATGACCGTGCCGACCGGGATGTTGCGCATCGGCAGGTTGTTGCCCGGCTTGATGTCGGCGGACGGGCCGTTCTCGATGCGGTCGCCCTGACGCAGCCGGTTCGGCGCGATGATGTAGCGCTTGTCGCCGTCGGCGTAGTGCAGCAGCGCGATCCTGGCGGTGCGGTTGGGGTCGTACTCGATGTGGGCGACCTTCGCCGGGACGCCGTCCTTGTCGTTACGGCGGAAGTCGATGAGCCGGTAGGCCCGCTTGTGACCGCCGCCCTGGTGGCGGGTAGTGATCCGTCCGGCGTTGTTGCGGCCGCCCTTGTTGTGCAGCGGACGCACCAGCGACTTCTCCGGCTCGGATCGGGTGACCTCGACGAAGTCGGCCACGCTCGACCCGCGGCGCGAGGGGGTCGTCGGCTTGTACTTGCGGATGCCCATTAGCTGACCGGCCCTCCGAAGATGTCGATGCGGTCCCCTGCGGCCACGGTGACGATCGCGCGCTTGGTTGCGTTGCGACGTCCCCAGCCGGTGCGGGTGCGCTTGCGCTTGCCCTCGCGGTTGAGCGTGTTGACGCCGTCGACCTTGACGCCGAAGATCTGCTCGACCGCGATCTTGATCTCGGTCTTGTTGGCGTCGGTGCGGACCATGAACGTGTACTTGTTCTCGTCGAGCAGGCCGTAGCTCTTCTCGGAGACGACCGGCGCGAGCAGCACGTCACGTGGGTCCTTGTGGGTCGAACTCACTGGTCCTCCACCTCGCTCTGCGCGGCAACAGCCTTCGCGGACCTGCCCTTGGCCGGACCGGTGAGGAACTCCTCGAGCGCGGCCTCGGTGAAGACCACGTCGTCCGAGACGAGGACGTCGTAGGTGTTGAGCTGGTCGGGCACGAGCAGGTGGACGCGCTCGGAGTTGCGAAGGCTCTTCCAGGTGACGACGTCGGAGCGCTCCAGGACCACGAGCACGTGCGTCCGCTCCGAGAGCCTGGCCAGCGAGACGACCGCATCCCTCGTCGAGGGGGTGTCGCCCTCGACCAGGCCGCTTACCACGTGCACCCGACCGTTGCGGGCCCGGTCGGAGAGCGCTCCGCGGAGCGCGGCCGCCTTCATCTTCTTGGGCGTGCGCTGCGAGTAGTCACGTGGGGTCGGCCCGTGCACGACCCCGCCACCGGCGAACTGCGGGGCACGCGTCGAGCCCTGCCGGGCACGACCGGTGCCCTTCTGGCGGTAGGGCTTGGCGCCACCACCCCGCACCTCGCCGCGGCTCTTGGTGTTGTGGCTGCCCTGCCGCGCCGCGGCGAGCTGGGCCACGACGACCTGGTGGATCAGCGGCACGTTGACCTGGACGTCGAAGATCTCGGCCGGGAGCACAGCGGTGCCGGACTTCTGGCCGGTGGCGTCGAGGATGTCGACCTCCCGGCTCTCGGGGGTCACCGTCTCCGTCGTGTCGGCGGTCACTTGGCGATCCCCTTCTCGAGTGCGGCGAGCTGGCCCTTGCTGGCCGTGCGGACGAGGACGAGGGCACCCTTGGGACCGGGGACCGCGCCCTTGATCAGCACAAGTCCCCGCTCGGCGTCGACACTGTGCACGGTCAGGCCCTGGGTGGTGGTGCGGACCGCGCCCATGCGCCCCGCCATGCGCACCCCCTTGAAGACCCGGCCGGGCGTCGCGCACCCGCCGATCGAACCGGGCGAGCGGTGCTTGCGCTGGGTGCCGTGGCCGGCGCCCAGTCCGGAGAAGCCGTGGCGCTTCATCACGCCGGCGGTGCCCTTGCCCTTGCTGGTGGCGGTCACGTCGACGTGCTGGCCGGCCTCGAACGTGTCGGCGGTGAGCTCCTGGCCGAGCGTGTACTCGCTGGCGTCGTCGGTCCGCAGCTCGACCAGGTAGCGGCGCGGGGTCACGCCGGCCTTGGCGAAGTGCCCGCCCTCGGGCTTGTTCACCCGGCGCGGGTCGACCCCGCCGTACCCGATCTGCACGGCGGAGTAGCCGTCGACCTCCGGCGCGCGCACCTGGGTGACAACGCACGGCCCGGCAGCGACGACGGTCACCGGCACGATCCGGTTGTTCTCGTCGAAGACCTGGGTCATGCCGAGCTTCTCGCCCAGCAGGCCCTTCATCTGCTTACCCATGACTGTGGCGTCCCTCAGAGCTTGATCTCGATGTCGACACCCGCCGGGAGGTCGAGCCGCATGAGCGAGTCGACGGTCTTCGGCGTGGGGTCGATGATGTCGATGAGGCGCTTGTGCGTGCGCATCTCGAAGTGCTCCCGCGAGTCCTTGTACTTGTGCGGCGAGCGGATGACGCAGTAGACGTTCTTCTCCGTCGGCAGCGGCACCGGACCCGCGACCTGCGCACCAGTCCGGGTCACCGTGTCGACGATCTTGCGCGCCGACGAGTCGATGACCTCGTGGTCGTAGGCCTTGAGCCGGATGCGGATCTTCTGTCCCGCCATGGCTGTCGCTTCGTTCCTTCTCTTGGTTCCGCTGCGGTGGGTCCCGCCGGACGTCTCCGCCTGACGGCCCCTTGGCCACCGACCCCCGTGGTCGGGCGTGTCGCGGCCGCGACCAGGAATCCGGTCGGGTGCGATCGTGCGGACGGGGATCTCATGCGGCCCGGGACGACCCCGGGCGCGCGGCGCGAGCGGCCGGTTCCGGGCCCCGTGCGGGATCCCGGGCCCGGCCGCTTCGCCGAGCAACTCGCCTCAGTATGCCGCAGTGGTTGCGGCCTTGGCGAATCCGCGCTAGTGGTGCTGTTGTCGTGCTGAGCTGCCTACTTGAGGATCTTCGTCACCCGGCCGGCGCCCACGGTGCGGCCGCCCTCGCGGATGGCGAAGCGCAGCCCCTCCTCCATGGCGATCGGCTGGATGAGGTCGACCTTCATCTCGGTGTTGTCGCCGGGCATGACCATCTCGGTGCCCTCGGGCAGGGTCACCACGCCGGTCACGTCCGTGGTCCGGAAGTAGAACTGCGGGCGGTAGTTGTTGAAGAACGGCGTGTGCCGGCCGCCCTCGTCCTTGGACAGGATGTAGACGTTGGCCTCGAACTCGGTGTGCGGAGTCGTCGTGCCGGGCTTGATCACGACCATCCCGCGCTCGACGTCCTCGCGCTTGGTCCCGCGCAGGAGCAGCCCGACGTTCTCGCCCGCACGGCCCTCGTCGAGCAGCTTGCGGAACATCTCGACGCCGGTGACCGTGGTGGTCTGCTTGGCCTCGCGGATGCCGATGAGGTCGACGGTCTCGTTGACCTTGACCACACCCCGCTCGATCCGCCCGGTGACGACGGTGCCGCGACCGGTGATCGTGAAGACGTCCTCGACGGGCATCAGGAACGGCTTGTCGACCTCGCGCTCGGGCTGCGGGATCGCGGTGTCGATCGCGTCCATCAGCTCGAGCAGCTTGGCGCTCCAGTCAGCGTCTCCCTCGAGGGCCTTCAGCGCCGAGACGCGGATCACGGGCAGGTCGTCGCCCGGGAACTCGTACTCGGAGAGCAGCTCGCGGACCTCGAGCTCGACGAGCTCCAGGATCTCCTCGTCGTCGACCATGTCGGACTTGTTCAGTGCCACGACGATGTAGGGAACGCCGACCTGACGGGCCAGCAGGACGTGCTCCTTGGTCTGCGGCATCGGGCCGTCGGTGGCGGCGACCACGAGGATCGCGCCGTCCATCTGGGCCGCGCCGGTGATCATGTTCTTGATGTAGTCGGCGTGCCCGGGGCAGTCGACGTGCGCGTAGTGCCGCGCCTCGGTCTGGTACTCGACGTGCGCGATGGAGATCGTGATGCCGCGCTGCTTCTCCTCCGGAGCCTTGTCGATCTGGTCGAACGCCGAGGTCTCCGGGTTGATCGCCGGGAACTTGTCGTGCAGCACCTTGGTGATCGCCGCCGTCAGCGTCGTCTTGCCGTGGTCGATATGACCGATGGTGCCGATGTTGACGTGCGGCTTAGTCCGCTCGAACTTCGCCTTCGCCACTGGGGTCCTCCTAGGACTTGAGGTTGTTACGCCGTACGACGTGCTGGCTGGTCGCCCGAGGCCTACTCGCCTCGGGCCTTCTTGATGATCTCTTCCGCCACGCCACGAGGAACCTCGGCGTAGGAGTCGAACTGCATGCTGTAGCTGGCCCTGCCCTGGGTCTTGCTGCGGAGGTCGCCGACGTAGCCGAACATCTCCGACAACGGCACCAGCGCGTTGACCAACCGCGCGCCGGAGCGCTCCTCCATGGCCTGGATCTGGCCACGGCGGGAGTTGAGGTCGCCGATGACGTCACCCATGTAGTCCTCGGGCGTGGTCACCTCCACGGCCATCATCGGTTCGAGGATGACCGGGTCGGCCTTGCGGGCCGCCTCCTTGAACGCCATCGAGCCCGCGATCTTGAAGGCGAGCTCGGACGAGTCGACCTCGTGGTAGCCGCCGTCGAGCAGGGTCACCTTGATGTCCACCAGCGGGTAGCCGGCCAGGACGCCGAACTCCATCGCCTCCTGGCAGCCGGCGTCGACCGACGGGATGTACTCCCGCGGGATGCGCCCGCCGGTGACCTTGTTCTCGAACTCGTAGCCGCCGTCGCCGGCGCCCGTGGGCTCGATCGCGATCTGGACCTTGGCGTACTGCCCCGACCCGCCCGTCTGCTTCTTGTGGGTGTAGTCGTGGCGCTCGACCTTGCGACGGATCGTCTCGCGGTAGGCGACCTGGGGCTTGCCGACGTTGGCCTCGACGCGGAACTCGCGCTTCATCCGGTCGACCAGGACCTCGAGGTGCAGCTCGCCCATGCCGGAGATGATGGTCTGGCCGGTCTCCTCGTCGGTGCGGACCTGGAAGGTCGGATCCTCTTCCGCCAGGCGCTGGATCGCCATGCCGAGCCGCTCCTGGTCACCCTTCGACCTGGGCTCGATGGCGACCGAGATGACCGGGGCCGGGAAGTTCATCGACTCGAGGATCACCGGGGCCTCGGGGCCGCACAGCGTGTCACCGGTCGTGGTGTTCTTCAGGCCCATGACCGCGACGATCTGGCCGGCGGTGGCCTTCTCGATCTCCTCACGCTTGTTGGCGTGCATGCGGTAGATCTTGCCGATGCGCTCCTTGTTGCCCTTGGTGCTGTTGAGCACCTGCGAGCTGGTGGTGAGCGTGCCGGAGTAGATGCGGATGTAGGTCAGCTTGCCGAGGTGGGGGTCGCTGGCGATCTTGAACGCGAGCGTCGACAGCGGGGCGTCCTTGTCCGGCTCCCGGGCGATGACCTCGTCCTCGTGGCCCACCGCGTGGCCCTCGATCGCCCCGACGTCCATGGGCGACGGCAGGTACCGGACGACGGCGTCGAGCATGGGCTGCACGCCCTTGTTCTTGAAGGCTGAGCCGGTGAGGACCGGGGTGACCTTTCCGGTGATCGTGGCGCGGCGGATCGCGGCGATCAGCTGGTCCTCGGCGGGCTCGGTGCCCTCGAGGTAGAGCTCCATCATCTCGTCGTCGTTCTCGGCGATCGTCTCGATGAGCCGGTCGTGCCACTCGCGGGCAGCCTCGGCGTGCGTCGCGGGGATCTCGAGGGTGTCGTACATCTCGCCCTTGGTCGCCTCCGGGCTCCACAGGAGCGCCTTCATGCCGACCAGGTCGATGACGCCGCGGAAGTCGGCCTCGGTGCCCACCGGGATCTGCAGGACGAGGGGGGTCGCGTGCAGCCGGGTGACGATCATGTCGACGCAGCGGTGGAACTCGGCGCCGGTGCGGTCGAGCTTGTTGACGAAACAGATGCGGGGGACGTTGTAGCGGTCGGCCTGCCGCCAGACGGTCTCGGACTGGGGCTCGACGCCGGCCACCCCGTCGAACACAGCGACGGCACCGTCGAGGACGCGCAGCGACCGCTCCACCTCGACGGTGAAGTCGACATGGCCGGGGGTGTCGATGATGTTGATCGTGTGGTCGTCCCACTCGCAGGTCGTGGCCGCGGACGTGATGGTGATGCCGCGCTCCTGCTCCTGCTCCATCCAGTCCATCGTGGCGGCGCCCTCGTGGACCTCACCGATCTTGTAGTTGATGCCGGTGTAGAACAGGATCCGCTCGGTGGTCGTGGTCTTGCCCGCGTCGATGTGCGCCATGATCCCGATGTTGCGAACCTTGGCGAGGTCGATGACGGCCGTGTCGAGTGCCACTGCTAGTTCTGTCTTCTCTCGGGTCTCTGCGGATCGATCTGGGGGCGTTGGACCGCGTTACCAGCGGTAGTGGGCGAAGGCCTTGTTGGACTCCGCCATCTTGTGGGTGTCCTCGCGGCGCTTGACGCTGGCGCCCAGGCCGTTGCTGGCGTCGAGCAGCTCGTTCATCAGCCGCTCCGTCATGGTCTTCTCACGACGCTGCCGGGAGTAGCCGACCAGCCAGCGCAGGGCCAGGGTCGTCTGCCGGGGCACCCGCACCTCGACGGGCACCTGGTAGGTCGCGCCACCGACGCGACGGCTGCGCACCTCGAGGGCCGGCTTGACGTTGTCCAGCGCGCGCTTGAGCGTGATGACCGGGTCGACGCCGCTCTTCTCGCGGGCGCCCTCCAGGGCGCCGTAGACGATGCGCTCGGCGACCGACCGCTTCCCGTCACCGAGCACCTTGTTGACCAGGGATGTGACCAGGGGCGAGCCGTAGACCGGGTCGACGATGATCGGACGCTTGGGGGCGGGGCCCTTGCGCGGCATCAGCTCTTCTCCTTCTTCGCGCCGTAGCGGCTGCGAGCCTGCTTACGGTTGCGGACACCCTGCGTGTCCAGCGAGCCTCGGATGATCTTGTAGCGGACGCCGGGGAGGTCCTTCACCCGGCCGCCGCGCACGAGCACGATCGAGTGCTCCTGCAGGTTGTGGCCGACGCCCGGGATGTAGGCGGTGACCTCGATGCCCGAGGTCAGACGGACACGAGCCACCTTGCGCAGCGCTGAGTTGGGCTTCTTCGGCGTCGTCGTGTAGACGCGGGTGCAGACCCCGCGCCGCTGGGGGCTGCCCTTGAGCGCCGGCGTCTTGGTCTTCTCGACCTTGTCCTCGCGGCCCTTGCGGACCAGCTGCTGGATGGTGGGCATGAGCCGCCTTCAGTCTCCGTCTCGTGCTGGGCGCTGCTGCTGTCTGGTGCCGGGGGTCTCCCACCCACGCGGTCGGGTGTGTCGCCCGATCCGCTCCGGTGCGACCCTCGAGGACACACGCGGGAGGTCATGCGTACCCGCTCGCGACCCGGCGGGCGCGCGCGAGGGCCCGGGCTGTCCCAGGCACGGACGCAGACACTACCCAGCGCCCGCGCACAGGTCAAAAAGGGCGCAGGTCCTCCGGGTCAGTACGACGTGGAGCCGGCGTCCGCGGAGACCGCGATGGCGACGACGACGATGAGGATCGCCACCACCAGGGCGGTCAGCCCGATCACGATCCAGCTCATGATCCGGCCGGCCTTGACCTGCCCGGTGCCCACCAGCCGGCCGCCGGACTCGGCGATCTCCTGGTCGGCGCCGCCCGCCATCGCCAAGGCGATGATCGCGGGGATGAAGCCCAGTCCGCAGGCGAACAGCACCACGATCGAGACGATGCCGAGCACCATCACGGTGGTCGCCTTGCTCGAGGTCTGCGGGCCGTACCCCGCCGGCGGGTAGCCGCCGTACTGCGGCTGGCCGTAGCCCGGTTGCTGGCCGTAGCCCGGCGGCTGCTGCCCGTAGCCCGGCTGCTGCCCGTAGCCCGGCTG
>JBOGDY010000083.1:0-8541 GCA_050742955.1 Actinomycetes bacterium
GCTGGGCCGCGGCCACCTGCGGCCCGACGGGAGCCAGCGACCCGGCGTACGCGGGGAGCTCCGCCTCCGCCCGCAGCCGGGCGATCAGCCGGGTCCGCTCGCCCAGCAAGGTCGCGGCCTCGACGCTGAGCTGCCAGAGCCGGCTCGCCGTCGGGCCCTGAAGTGGGAGGTGGCACGCCGGGCAGTCGGTCGGACGCTCGCGCAGCAGCGCGGCGCACGCCGGGCAGCGGTCCGGGTCGGCCAACAGCGTCTCGTCGATCATCGTCCCCACCCCTGGGTCGTGGCCGGCCGGTCGGCAACGGATTCACGCGGCAGCAGCGCGTAGGCCAGCGCCCAGCACGCCCCCCAGCCCGCGACCACCTCGACCACGAGGATGTAGTCCAGGCCGTTGAGCACTACGCCGATGAGAGCCGCCACAGCCGCGCTGACGGCGATCCCGAGCAATCCGCCGCCGATGCGCGCGCGCCACCGATTCCCTGGCGAGGCACCCGGACCCTTCCGGCGGCCCATCACGACCGCGAGCACGGCCCAGCCGGGGGCTGAGACCAGGAGGGCGCCGGCGGCCAGCACGGCGAGGATCAAGGCGATGTCGGCCGGGCTGAACTCGACCGGCCCGGCCAGAACGGTGGGTTCCATGCGGGAAGACTCGACCGACGAGGGGCCCGACCGTACCCGTACGCGTACTCAGATCACCCGGGTGCGCAGGGCTCAGACCGGGGTGACGCCGTGCCGGCGGTTCGAGAAGTGGCGGTCCTTGCCCCGGTAGAGGCGGAAACGGCGGACCAGCTCCGACCGCAGCGCGCCCGGGGTCACGATGTCGTCGATCACGAGCTCGCTGGCCAAGCGAACGATGTCGATGTCCTCGTCGTACTCCCGCCGTTTTCCGGCCACGAAGGCGGCGCGCTCCTCCTCGTCCTCGATCGCGGCAATCTTGTTCGCGTAGACCGCGTTCACGGCGGCCTCGGCCCCCATCACCGCGATCTTCGCCGTCGGCAACGCGATGGTCACGTCCGGCTCGAAGCCCGGACCGGCCATCGCGTAGAGCCCGGCGCCGTACGCCTTGCGGACGACGACGCAGATCTTCGGCACTGTTGCCTCCGAGATCGCAGTGATCATCTTCGCGCCGTGCCTGATGATGCCCTGCTTCTCCACCGCCGAGCCGACCATGAAGCCCGGCACGTCGGAGAGGAAGACCAGCGGGACATTGAACGCGTCGCACATCTGCACGAAGCGGGTCGCCTTGTCGGCCGAGTCGACGAAGAGCACGCCGCCCTTGAACATCGAGTTGTTGCCGACCACGCCGACGACCTCGCCGTCCAGGCGCCCCAACCCGACGGTGACCTCCCGCGCCCACAGCGCGTGGATCTCGAGGAAGCTGCCCTCGTCCAGCAGCCCCTTGGCATAGCGGCGCATGTCGAAGGCCTGGCGCTCGCTCTCCGGCACGAGGGCGGCGAGGTCGACGGCGGCCGGGGCGTCGGCCGGCTCGGCAGCCGGCGGCAGGCCCCGCCAGCTCGACGGCAGGTAGGACAGGAAGGCGCGGACCGTGTCGAGAGCCTCCTGCTCCGTGGCGGCGAGGAAGTGTCCGACCCCGGACTCGGAGCAGTGCACCCGGGCCCCGCCCATCTCCTCCAGCGTGGTCTTCTCGCCGGTCACCATCTCCACCATGCGGTCTGACCCCAGGTACATCGAGGCGTTGCCCTCGACCATCACGACCACGTCGCAGAAAGCCGGGATGTAGGCGCCCCCGGCCGCCGACGGGCCGAACAGTGCACAGACCTGCGGGACCGAGCCGCTGGCCCGCACCTGGTTCCAGAAGATCTTCCCGGCGCCGCGGCGCCCCGGGAACAGGTCGATCTGGTCGGTGATGCGGGCGCCGGCCGAGTCGACGAGATAGACCATCGGGACGCCGGTCCGGTACGCCGTCTCGATGATCCGGATGATCTTCTCGACGGTGCGGGCACCCCACGAGCCGGCCTTGACGGTGGAGTCGTTGGCCATCAGACACACCGGGCGCCCGTCGACGGTCGCGCTCCCGGTCACCACCCCGTCGGCGGGCAGGTCACCGGCCGCCACGTTGGCGAACACCCCGTCCTCGACGAAGGACCCGTCGTCGACCAGGAGCCGGACCCGCTCTCGGGCGAACAGCTTCCCCTTGGCCGCGTTGGCCTCGTGGTACTTCCCGGCGCCTCCCTGCTCGACCCGCGCGCGCAGGTCCGGCACCGGTGGGTGCTCGGGGATGGGGTTGTGCTCCTGGGTCTGCACCGGTGACACGGCGGAACTCATCTCATCAGGCTCGGGGGGCTCTGGGACCCGGCGAGCCTAACGGTCGGCCGGCACGGCACCGGCGACCGCGACCGCGACGAGCCCGCGCAGCACCGCCTCGAAGGCGCCCATCGGCAGGCTGATCGAGTCGCCGTAGACCTCGACCAGCCAGCCGTGCTCGGCATCGGAGGCCCCGGCGCCGAGCACCGCCTGGTACCCGGCGCCGACCAGCGCCGCCTCCTCCGCCGGGTCGTTCCTGGTCATGCCGGCCTCGAAGAAGAAGGAGCCGGCCTCGTCGATGGCCCGCCGAGTCACGGGGTAGTCCCGCAGGTCGAAGATGTCGTCGATCGCCTCCGTGGCGCCCTGCCGCGCCACCCAGGTGCTGATGGTCGTCAACCGCCAGTCCCCGGTCGCGACCGACGAGACCCACCAGCCGCCCGCGTCGAGCAGGTCTCGGACGTGGTCGGCCACCCGCTCCAGCCGCTCGAGCGGCCCGGCGCCGGACAGCGCGTCCAGCACCGCCAGCCCGGACTCGAGCGCGGCGGGCACGTCGGTGCTGAGTCGGCCACGGCGGGCCCGCCGGTCGGCGGCCGACTCACCCGGGTCGTTCGGAACCGAGCGACCGGCCACGACCGGGTCGCGCGACCCGGAACGCTTGGCGCGGTACTGCGCGGCGTCTGCCAACCGGAACAGGCGAGCGGAGCCGTCGACGACACCGGACAACACCTCGGTGGACGCGACGCCGCAGGAGACGCCGGTGCTCATCGGCTGCGCGTCGACCAGCCGGCACAGCTCCTCGGCCACACCGACCGCTACCGAGAGCGGCTCGCCGTGGACCACGACGCAGAACTCGTCACCGCCGATCCGGGCCGCGAGCCCGTTCTGGGCCAGGCCGCTGGCGCGGCTGACCGCTTCGGCGACGGACACGATGAGCCGGTCACCCGCCTCGTGGCCGAAGGTGTCGTTGACCTGCTTGAGACGGTTGATGTCGGCGAGGACGATCGAGACGGTCTGCCCGGCCGCCGCGTGCGCGGCGAGCGCCTCGTCCAGCCGCTCGTCGACCGCCCGACGGTTCCCCAGCCCGGTCAGGGGGTCGGTGAAGGCGAGTCGTTCGACGCGGGCCAGGTGGTCGGCCTGCACGACACCAGCGGCGATCTGGGTGGCCAGCGCCTCGGCGAAGGCCAGGTCCGCGACGCGGTAGCGCGGCTGGCCTGCGGTCCGGGAGGCCCACACCTCCCCCCATACCCGGGCCTCGACGATGATCGGAACGGACAACGACGAGTCCCGGCCGCGGCGGACCAGGTGGTCACCCTCCGGGCTGCCGTCGTCGACCGTCGCGACGAAGGACACCCGTTCCTCGACCAGCACCGACATGTCCGGCCAGTCCCCGAGCATGTAGGTCTCGTCCTGGGGGAACCGGACCTCGCCGGGTCCGAGCAGGCCGACGTTCACCAGGGTCCGGAGCAGGCCGCTCTCCCGGTCCCACCGCGAGATCGACAGCGCCGCGGCGTCCAGGGCGCGGCGGGCCGACTCGGCGGAGAGCTCCACCAGGTCCTCGATCCGGCGGGCCCGGCCGATGACCTCCGCCAGCTCGAGCAGCGACTGCATGCGCGCGGCATCGTCGGCGCCCGTGGACGGTGCGTCGTCGGGCGCGCGCTGCGGGACGACGTACACGGGCACCTCCCTCGCGTCCCTGGGCTGACGTGACCGTCTCGCACCGGGGCCGCGACCGGGCCGCGACGGGTGAAAACAGTCCTCTCGGACTAGTCGTCAGGTCGGGCCTGCGGGTTGAGGCGCCGTCAGGGGATGGTGCGCGTACGCGGACCGGCGCGCAGGACCTGCGACGGCAGCGTCCGGCCGACCAGCCGCTCCGCCTGAGCCGCCGCATCGATCATGGCCTCGAGGTCGACGCCGGTCGCGACGCCCATGTCCTCGACCATGTGCACCAGCTCCTCGGTGGCGATGTTGCCGGTCGCCCCGGGCGCGTAGGGGCAGCCCCCGAGGCCGCCGACCGAGGCGTCGAAGTCGCTGACCCCCAGCTGCAGAGCGGCGAGAACGTTCGCGAGGCCGGTGCCACGGGTGTTGTGGAAGTGCAGGTTGAGGCCGGCGTCAGGGTGGGCAGTCCGGGTTTCACCGACCAGCCTGGTCACCCGGGCAGGCGTGGCCATGCCCGTCGTGTCGCCGTACGAGAGGCCGTCCGCACCGTCGCGCAGCGCACGTCCGGCCACCGACAGCACCCGCTCGGCGGGAACGTCGCCCTCGTACGGGCAGCCCCATGCGGTCGAGACGATGACCTGGCAGGTCGCGCCGCGGTCGTGGACCAGGTCCATGATCACAGCGATGTCGTCGAGGGACTCGTCCGTCGAGCGGTTGAGGTTCTTGCGGTTGTGGGTGTCGGAGGCAGAGACCACGACCTCGATCTCGGTGAACCCGGCGTCAAGCGCGCGCTGGGCACCCTTGAGGTTCGGCACCAGCGCGGAGTACCTCACGTCCGGATCGGGTGTCACGGCCGCCCAGACCTCGGCGGCGTCGGCCATCTGCGGGATGGCGCGGGGGTGCACGAACGAGACCGCCTCGATCCGGCCGACCCCGGTGCGGGACAGCGCCTCGATGAGCGCGACCTTGCCCTCGGTGGGCACCGGGTCCTCGTTCTGCAGCCCGTCGCGGGGGCCGACCTCGCGCAGGGACAGCCGCTCCGGCAGGTCACTCATGGTCCCTCCTCAGGGCCCTTTCCTCGCACAGTGAAACGCTCCGCATCCCAGGTCTCCGGTGGATTCATATGGTCGTAGCAACGCTCAGCTACTTGGAGTGTTGTCATGTTTCCTGCAGAGGCGCGTGATCGATTCGTGGATCTGGTCTGTGCGGGTTGGAGCCTGCACGCGGCGGCCGGGGATGTCGGCGCGTCGGTGGCCTCCGGGTCGAGATGGTGGCGTCAGTCTGGCCGGATGGAGCTCGAGATTGATCTCGGCCGTGGCGGTGGCCTCGCGCAAGCTGCCCCGAGCGCGGTGCCTGGACGGCGGGGGTTGTCCAGTGAGGATCGGGCGGTCATCCAGGCATGTCGCCGTCAGGGATTGTCGTGTGCCGCGATCGGTGAGTTGATCGGACGGGACAAGTCGGTGGTGTGGCGTGAGGTCGACCGTAACTCCAGCGAGAACGGCGAGTACCACGCGCAGGTCGCGCACCGGGTCGCGGCGCATCGCCGGCTCCGACCGAAGCCGTTCAAGCTGGTCGAACGGGACGGCCTGTGCCGGCGGATCGAGGGCTGGATGGACCAGGGATGGTCGCCGGGCCTGATCGCGCGGATGCTCGCCGCCGAGCATGGCCGAGACCACACTGGACGGGTGAGCCACGAGACGATCTACCAGGCCCTCTACGTCCAGGCTCGTGGGAGGCTGCGGGCCGATCTGCACCGCCAGCTGAGCCTGAAACGCCGGCACCGGGTGCCCCGCTCGCGAGATCGCAGGGCCGCCAGCCCTTACAAGGAGGCGTTCACCATCGCCCAGCGCCCCGCCGAGGTCGAGGACCGGGCGGTGCCTGGACATTGGGAGGGCGACCTGATCGTCGGTCCGGAATCGAGGTCGGCGATCGGGACACTGGTGGAACGATCGACACGTTTCACGATCTTGCTGCACTTGCCCGGCCGGCACGACGCGGACGCCGTCGCCGAGGCCATGATCCGCGAGATGCGGCACCTGCCTGAGCACCTGCGCCGCTCGATCACCTGGGATCGCGGCACCGAGCTCGCCGACTACGCCCGGATTCAGACCGCGCTGGAGACGAGGCTGTTCTTCTGCGATCCCCACTCGCCCTGGCAACGCGGCACGAACGAGAACACCAACCGCCTCCTGCGGTTCTGGTTCGCCAAGGGAAGCGACCTCTCCATTCATAACGCCCAGGACCTTCGACGCGTCGCCGACACCCTCAACAGGCGACCCAGACCGACCCTGGACCTACAGACCCCGGCGATGAAGCTGGACACGCTCCTGAAAACAGCCGCGTGAACCCACCCCGTTGCTCCGACCGCTTGACATCCCCGGACCCCGAGGCCTGCCGAACGTTTCAGCGGAGGCCTGGATTGCGTCTCTGGCCCGAGGAGCCCGATGGACTTCGCTGTTCCCGAGGAGCTCGCCGCGCTGCGGTCCTCGTATGCCACCTTCCTCGACCGCGAGGTGCGCCCGGTCGAGGACTCGTTGCGGGCGGAGCTGGACTCGCCGACGCCCGACCGGGACCGGCTGTACGAGGTGGCCATGGGCGTGCGCCGCAGGTCCGCCGAGGAGGGCTTTTACGCCTGCTACCTCCCGGAGGAGGTCGGCGGCTGGGGCGTGTCGACGCTGGGGACCGCGCTGCTGGTGGAGGACGCAGCGCGGTCCGGGCTCCGGCTGGCGCTGGTGACCCTCGGCGTGCCCAACCCATCGGGGCCCAGCCCGATGCTGCTGCACCTGCCCGAGCACCTGTGGCCGACGTACCTCCTGCCCGTCGTCCGGGCCGAGAAGACCATGTGCTTCGCGCTCTCCGAGCCGGAGGCGGGCAGCGACGCCCAGGCGATCCGCACCCGTGCCCGCCGTGACGGCGACGGCTGGGTCATCGACGGGATGAAGCACTACATCACCAACGGCGACCGTGCGGACTTCGCGGTCGTCTTCGCGGTGACCGACGCCGAGAAGCGCGCGGACGGCGGCATCACCGCGTTCGTGGTGCCCCGCGAGCAGATGCGGGTCGGCAAGATGCAGTGGACGCTCGCCGACTCGCACCCGTCCGAGCTGTGGTTCGACGAGGCACGGGTGCCCGCCGACCACGTGGTCGGCGAGGTCGGTCGCGGCTTCCAGGCGGCGATGACCTTCCTCAACGGCGGCCGGGCGGGATTCGCGGCGCAGTCGCTGGGGCTGGCGGAGTACTGCCTCGAGCAGGCGGTGGCGCACGCCCGGACCCGCACCGCGTTCGGTGCGCCGCTGGCGGCCAACCAGGGTGTCTCGTTCCCCCTTGCCGAGTCCAAGGCGGAGATCGAGGCAATGCGGTGGATGACCTACCACCTTGCCTGGGCGGTCGACCAGAAGGACGCCTCGTCGGTGTCGGTGATGCTCGACTCGTCGATCGCGAAGTACTACGCGACGGAGCGGGCCTACGCCGTCGCCGACCGGTGCCTCCAGGTCTTCGGCGGGATGGGGCTGCTCAAGGAGGGCCCGATCGAGCGGGTGCTGCGCCACCTGCGCGTCCTGCGGGTCGTCGAGGGCGCGTCCGAGGTGCAGAAGCTGGTGATCGCCCGCTCGATGGGCCTCTGAGTTGACGTTCAGCCGATGAACTGGTTGATATCGGCGCAGAAGTCCCGGTCGGTGGTGTCGTGCCGCCCCACCTGCTTGAGGATGCCGAGGAACGCGACGAACTCGTCGTCCGACGGGTCGTTCAGAGTGCCGCCATGGTCGACAACGATCTCGAACCAGGTCGTCCCGGAGTCAAGGAACAGCTTCTGGCCGTCGGGCCCGATGACCCTCTGGACACCCGGGGACATGATCTGGATGGTCAGCGTCCCGTCTCCGTTATCGGTTACCCGCCGGTCCTTCTCGAGGAAGTTCTGCACCAGGGTGAACGTCTTGCCGTTCGCCAGGTTGGTCCACGAGATCGTCCCGTGCACGGCGGCCTGCCCGTGGAGGAGCCCGTCGGCGCCGCGCGGCCCGATCAGGAAGTTGCCGCGGAAGTCGCCGACCTCGCGGACGGTGAGGTCGCCGCAGAAGTCCTCGATGACGCTGCTGAACTGATCGACGAAGTGCTCGTGCTCCAGCGGCTTGGCCGAGGCGGCCGGGATGGTCCCGGCCAGAATCGCGGCCGCGGCGCCGACCGTACACAGTGTCCGCCGCAGTGACATGGTGCCTCCTCCGGGTCCGGTGGATCGACGACTCGGACGCTAGGCCGAACCTGCGTCGCCGTCGACCGGGTCAAAACGGGCCGGCCCGGGTCCCCGACAGGCCGACTAGGCTGGGCACTCGCCGCGACCACCGCAATACCGCAGGAAGAGGGCGATCTCCGCCGTGTCTCACTCGTCACCGGAACAGAGCAAGCAGGCACTAGCCGGCTTCGGCCCGAACGAGTGGCTCGTCGACGAGCTCTACCAGCAGTACCTCCAGGACAAGGACTCGGTGGACCAGGCCTGGTGGGACTTCTTCGAGGACTACAAGCCGACCGACCAGCCGGGCGCGCAGGGCAACGGCGGCGAGTCGCGACAGACGGCGAGCACGGCCGCGCCGACACCGGCCCCGACCGCGCCGGCCGTCGACGGGGCGACCG
>JBOGDY010000084.1:0-8474 GCA_050742955.1 Actinomycetes bacterium
TGACTGGGGGTCAAGGGGTCGCAGGTTCAAATCCTGTCGTCCCGACCAGCACGCAGCAGGTCACAGGTCTGCGGCGGTCGGATCAAGATCGCAGAATCCCAGTGTGGTCACAGAGTGTGGTCATCCGAAAACGGCCCATGCCGACGTGGCCTCCTGGTGCCCGCAGCTCCACCAACAAGTGGCCGTTGACCGCGTCCGCCGTTGCCAACGATTCGAAATCTCCCGAGTTTGCTGCGTTTTAGGCCATGTCGATGCGGGAATCCGCCCCAGCAATGTGATCGGATGGCTCGCCGTCTCAAGAGAACGCTGACGGCGATCACTGCGGGCACGGCCCCGGATGGCCGCCGGTCGGCGCTCGTACTGATCCTGCATCTGACCCAACCAGCACGGATACCGGAAAGTAGCTTGCGGATGCCACCAAAGGATGTTGACGCCATCGCAGTCTGGGACGCGAAGGCTCGAACGCTCATCGACCGAATCGACGCGTTCCTCCCCGAAGAGGGGAACACCGTGGCGGATGTGGCCACGGATGACCCGCTCGACGCGTTGGTCCACCGGGTCATCGCCCGCACGCCCCCGCCAGCCGGGGAGATTCTTAGCCCCAGGCCGACCAACATGGGGCCCCAGCCCGACCGCATAGACCCGTGGGACGCCCATGTCTGCCGCTTCGACAGCGATGGCCCGGCAGAATGCGACCGACCGACGCCCTGACCGGCCTTCAGAAGATCACGAGACTAGCCCACGCGCGGGGTCTGCATGCCTGCGCGGAACCGTGCGGGCCGGCCGACCCGCAGCTCCACCGTGACCGCGACCCGTCATGCCACGGCTCGGGCTCCCTCCTTCGCCGCGCACGCGACGGCCGGAACCACTCCCGAGCCTCATCGTGATTGGTTCCGACCGCAGCATCAATCGGTGACTAGAAGCTGGCCTTGGGTACCCCCATGCCCGGGTCGACCTGGAACGGACCATTGCTGGACGGGCGTACGTCGAAGTCGAAGATGGCCGTAGGGATGTACACGGTCGAGCAGGAGTTCGGGATGTCCACGACACCCGAGAGACGTCCTTCGATGGGCGCAGCGCCCAGAATCATGTAGGCATGCTCCGGGCTGTAGCCGAACTTCGTCAGGTAGTCGATGGCGTGCAGGCAGGCCCGCTGGTAGGACAGGTGCGAGTCCAGGTAGCGCTGTTCGCCGCCGAGGGTGACCGAGGTCCCGGAGAAGGCGAGCCACTGGCTGTACTGCGGGTCGGTGTTGCCCGGCATGAAGACTGCATTCTCCGAGACGCCGTAGGTCTCCATCCCGCCCTTGATCAGGTCGACGTGCAGGTCGATGAAACCGCCCATCTCGATGGCCCCGCAGAAGGTGATCTCACCGTCACCCTGGGAGAAGTGCAGGTCACCCATGGACAGTTTCGCTCCCGGGACGAACACCGGGTAGAAGACTCGGGTTCCCTTCGTAAAGTTCTTGATGTCCTGGTTTCCCCCATTCTCCCGCGGCGGTGCCGTCCGCGCCGCCTCCGCGGCGGCCCGCTTGAAGTCGTCGCCGGCCAGGCCTCCGAGGATCGCGTCCTGGGGCAAGGGTGGCAGCGAGAGTGGAGGCACCCGGTCGGGATTTGTCGCACGCAGTGCACCTTCGCGCTGGTTCCACTTGGCGAGCAGGGCCGCCGATGGTGCGGTGCCCATCAAGCCTGGGTGCACGATGCCGGTGAACGAGACCGATGGTACGTGGCGGGACGTTGCCGTGCCGCCCCTGAAGTCCCAGATCACCTTGTAGGCGTCCGGGAACTGCTCGGTAAGGAAGCCACCACCGTTCTGCGTCGCGAAGATCCCCGTGTAGCCCCAGCCTTGACCGGCCAACGGGCCCGAGTCCTCCTGTGGAATCGGACCGACGTCAAGGATGTCGACGACCAGCAGATCGCCGGGCTCCGCACCCTCGACCGCGATCGGCCCGCTGAGGACGTGCACCGTCGACAGCGGTGCGTCGCGCACGTCCTCAGCCGAGTCGTCGTTGTGGATCGCACCGTCGAACCACTCGCGACAGTGCACCCGGAAGGAGTCGTCGGGCTTGACCATCACCTGCGCCGGGATGTCCGGGTGCCACCGGTTGTGGCCCAGCTTCTCCTGGTCGGTGAACTTCTTGGCGGAGTCGAGGGGAAACACCAACTCGGGCATCGCACTGTCCTTTCGGATAGAAGTAGTGGGGTCGCGGCGGTTGCCGCAGCCGGATGTGCGAGCGCCGATGGGGATCGGCGGAAGTCACACCTAGTGCCGCCAGAGATGCTGGCGGCCCCATGCCCGGCTCACCCTGGGTTTGAAGCGCCTACGGAACCGGTGGCAGGCGCCGAGTTCTGCTGCTGAGCGGGGACGACCGGCGGGGCCTTCGCACGAAGCGTCGGATAGAGGCCGCCGAAGACAACAACCGCGAAGACGGCGAGCGAGACGGCGGCGACATCCTTGTTGTCAGCCCAGTTCCCGGTCAGCAGCAGGGCAGCTGGGATTGCGCCGGTCACCCATCCCTGGATGGCGCAAACCGCCCCCGTGTATCTCGTGAGGCCGTCCCGCTTGACGCCGAGGACCAGGAAGAACAGTGTCCACAGGAAAGCCCAGTAGAGCCAGATGACGCCGAAGGCGTTGTCGTCGAACCGGCCGAAGTTCAGGCCGGCGAACACCACGGCACACACAGCCACGAAGCCAGAGAAGAAGCCGACGCCGGTGCCGTCCAGTCTCGCCAGCAAGTTGATCCCGACGTACAGGTAGGTGAAGCCGAACAGGTATAGGCCGGAGGCAGCCAGGATCGTGTTCTCGTCACCGTTCGCGGTAAAGATCAGGTATGTCGGCGTGATCACCTGCAGCGCACCGACGAAGAGGTTGAGCGGCGCCGCGGACTTTGCCTCAACCCAGCCAAGCAACATGCATCCGTTCAGGAACAGGATGGCCCCGACGTAGAGAAGCCCGACATTACCCACGCAAACTCACATCCCTCTAAGGACTCAGGCTACGAACGTTCACTGCACCTCTTGCCATCGCACCGCCGAGGTGTCAGATGTACGGCTGCTCCGTCAACGCCTCGGCGGCCTTCGCCCCGATTCCGTCGCGCACTAGGGGCGCGGCAGGTCTCTGACGGCGGGGTTTGCTGGTTTAGCTCGTCGCTCCGACCGTCGGGGCGGCAGGACGCTCACCACTTCGGGTGCTTCGCGGCTCTGCTCATCTCGCTGATGTGCTGCCGCCAGTGCCGCCGAGGTGTGCGCGAGCATCGGCGGCGAAAAGACCCGGATCGCGTCACCGCCGCATGTGGGGCAATGAGACGTCACCGCAGCCGACCCGATCGGCCTAATCACGTCGAAGGCCCCATGCTCCTGACACCGATATGGGTAGGTCGCCACTGGGTCGCCCTCTTTGCACCTTCACAACCGAACCTGGAGTACGTCACGAATCTGCTCTCGCGCAAGTTGCCCGTCAAGGGTGGGTTGGCAGCACGCCAATGCCCGCCGCCGGTGTCACGGCGCCGTCGGTCGGGGAGCTGTCGAGAAGGCGTCTGCCGCGGGTCGTCGGGCGAGAACCGCCGCGGGGAATGCCGGGCCTAACATGGTCGGCATTTCCTGAGCACTCTCCTCCCCGGACGGGCAATGATCTGGCGGCGTCAGCCCTCTCCTTCGAGCACCGAACGGCTTGGGGACAGAACACAGGTCAACCGGGCCGGGGCGAGGGGGACCGCCGGGGACGGGGCGGATCAAGCGGGGACGGTCGGTATGGGGGCGACTGTGCGACCGGCCTGGCAACGGCCCGATGTGCTGTTGGCCGTGGCCTGTGGAGGGCTCATCGGCTCGCTCGCCAGGTACGGCGTTGGGCAGTGGCTACCGACGCAGAAGCACGGCTTCCCGTGGTCGACATTCCTCATCAACGTCTCGGGGGCGCTGCTGCTCGGGATCCTGGTCGTGCTGCTGCTCCAGCGGTTCCCACCGAACCGCTACGCCGGCGCGTTCTTCGGCACCGGTGTGCTTGGCGCGTACACGACATTCTCCACTTACATGGTCGAGACCGTCTTGCTGGCCCAGGATGGCTATGTCGCGCGAGCAACGGCGTACCTGCTGGGCAGCCTGGTCGTGGGCTTGCTCGCCTCCTGGCTCGGCATCGTGATCGGTCGCCGCATCAGCTCCCTCGGACGCAGCACGTGATGGCTTTGAACCCAGGCGGTGGGACCGGGCGACCCGAGCGCGACAGCCGGACGCCCTACCGGAAAGGCATGGCGCCTCACAGTCTTCGCCAACGATCCCGACCAGAACAGCGACCACCCCCTGCACACCGAGATCACCCAGGGGCAACATTGCGCGGTCTGGCGGCCAACCGTGCTGAAGGGCATGGAAAGTCTACGGCGCGAGCAACCCCTTACGTTGGGGCTCCCGTTGCTGCTGATCATGACCGACGCACGCCACCCGGAACCTGACGATGACCATCCTTGCCATCGCGCTCGCCGGCGCCATCGGCGCCCCTCTACGGTTCATGGTCGACGGATTCATCAAGGACCGCCTACGGCCGGTGTTTCCCTGGGGCACCTTCGTCGTCAACATGAGCGGCTCAGTGCTGCTCGGCTTCCTGACCGGCGTCGCTCTCTACCACGGCTTCCCGTCGGTTCCGAAGGCTTTCCTGGCCACCGGCTTCTGCGGCGCCTACACGACCTTCTCCACCTTCGGCTACGAGACCATCCGACTCGCCGAAGGCGGCGAGGGCCTGGTGGCGGGCGCGAACGCGCTGGGCAGTCTCGCGGCCGGACTTGCAGCCGCCGTCAGCGGGCTCGCCTTGGCCGCCGTTCTCTAGCTGGCTGTAGGTCGCGTCAAGCGTGAGGGCAGGCAGGCGGGATCCGCTTCGCTGCCGCGGAGCCATTGTGATCTTGGTCGCTGGTGGTCGTGCTGGTGATCGTTGCCTGGGCGCCCACGCTGACGTATGTGACCTCGGCGATGAAGTGGATGGGTCATCTGGCGTCGTTCGGGCTGCTGTCGTGGCGAAGGGCCGGGCGCCAGCCTGGCAGCACTGACCGGAGTTGTGAAGGGTGCAGCGGGCGGTCATCCCTCATCCTGCGAGTTGGGGGGCCGGCCTTCCTCGCTGCCCGCAGTATGCGCCGGTGCTCGTCACCGTCAACGTCGTTCGTCCTCGCTTCGCTGCGGGCGCTCAACGTTGACCGCTCCTCGCGCCGGCGGGTTGGCAGCGATCAAGGAAGGACCGTGGTGTAGCTCAGGCCCAGCGGGCCGGGTCGTAGGGCGCCTGCTCGCGGGTGAGGGCGAACGCGATCCGGGTGGCGCGGTGCGCGAGGGCGCAGGCGATGACCCCACCGGGCTTGCCGCGGGCTTTTAGCGTCGCGGCGTAGACCCTGGCGGCCGGGTCGCAGTGCCACAACCCGACACCGAGATCGATCAGGGCCCGACGCAGTTCGACGCTGCCCTCACGGCTGATGGCACCGTCCCGGCGCCGGCCCGCGACCCGCCGCTGCTCGGTGACCTGCGCCGAGTTCAGCTCCAGGACCTGCCACCCGGCCGGCGCTTCGTAGTGCTCCGGCAGCGAACAACGAGTGCGGCCGTTCCGCGCAAGCTCACAGCCGTAAACGGCGACACCCCGGCTCAGCGCGGGCCGTCGAGCGTCGCCATCGTGCCCGCGTCGAGTGCGCTGCCGTCGGTCGTCAGGAAGTGCCACGAGAACCTACCGGCTTCCAGCGCCATGACGAGCACCCCGTTGTCGTCGCTGGTGGTGTAGCTCGCGAGGTCGCAGCCTTCCTCGTCCTCGTACCCGGTGATCTTGTATCGGCCGGCTCCACCGGTCCCCGCCACGAACGACACGGCTCCGGACGGCGAAGACTGCCCGTCGGCGTCCATCCGTGGGTACCGCTGGTAGTTGTGGTCGTGACCGCTGGCGATCACGTCGACCCGGCCGCCCACCAGTGCCCGCCACAGGCCGCGCGCATCGTCGTAGGAGCCGTGGGTGCCACACGAGTAGCGGGGCCGGTGCAGGTAGGCGAGCTTGTGCCTGCCTGCGCCCGTGGCGGCCAGGTCAGCACGTAGCCAGGCCACCTGGGGTGACGACTCGGAGCAGTCGATCTCGCAGTTGAGGCTGTAGATGCGCCACCGACCGGCGTCGAGGGCGTAGAACCTGCCACCGTTCTGGTCGGGCAGCTGGCCGGCGAAGTAGGTGTAGTAGTAGGGAGGGTTCCCGGCCTCGTCGTGGTAGTCGTGGTTTCCCGGTGCGGGTCGGGTCCGGTCCCGGAACCGCCCCCAGGTGGGCGTGTACTGCGCCGCGTAGTCGGCGCGTGTGCCATCCGGGTAGGCGTGGTCTCCCAGGGTGAGGACGAGGTCCGGGTCGACACCCTCGAGGAGCGAGGCCGTCGCCTCGTCCTGGCCGTCGTCGTCCGCGATGTCCCCGGCGAGGGCGACGACGACCCGGTCCGCCGCAGTCTTCGGCGAGTCTGTCGGGGTGGGGGAGGGTGCGACCGTCGGTGACGACACCCGTGGCTTTGGCTTCGGCGGGGTGGTCGACGGAGACGCGGCCTCTCCTGTCGTGCACGCCGACACGATGGCGACGGTCACCCAGGCGATCCCGATCGCGCGGGTGGTCCGGAGGCGGGCAGGGCTCGTGCGCTTCGACAACGCTGTCACCTCCCGACCGGTCCGCCTGTCCTGGACAGCAGACTTCCACGAGTTGGACCCGAGGGGTGCGAAAGGCGCGCATCGACGGCCGTGTCGGGGGCTCACGGTGCCGATCCAGGCGGTCCGCTCGCTTCTGGGTCGTCAGCCGGGCGGGGTCAGCCGGGCGAGCACCGTCTTGCCGCCGCCCGGCACCGGCTCGACCTTCCAGGTCGTCGCCAGTGCGTCCACCAGCAGCAGCCCGCGTCCGCTCTCCCGGTTCGAGCGACGTGGCCGGAGGGAGGGACGCGTCGCCGACCCGTCGGCAATCCCGATGGTCAACCCCCTGGCGGTGGCCATCAGGCGCAGCTGCAGTGGAGGAGCGCCGTGCCGGACGGCGTTCGTCGCGAGCTCCGACACGACCAGCCGGGCATCGTCCGAGCTCCGGACCCAGCCGACGGCGATACAGAAAGCCGAGGTCTCATGTCGCGCCTCGGCGGCTGCGCCGGGAGTGAACGACAACTCCAGGGTGCGCGTGACCACATCGGGTCGCTCGCCGGCCAGGGCTGCGATGGTCGCCGCGGAGACGGTCGACCGAACCGGCACGCGGCGTCCGCTGCCCGTCCTGCGCAGCGACTGTGCGACCGGTCCTGCCGCCGCAACCACGAGCACGACCTGGGGCCAGCCGCCGGCAGCGGCATAAGCAGTCGGGATCACCATGAGCGAGGCGTCGATCTCCGAGGTGAGTCCGGTCAGGTCACACACGACCGGCAGCTGCTGGCCGGCCAGCGCCTTGCCGAGCGCCCGGTGCAGCCGGGTCGCGGTCAACGTCGACCACGGTCCGTCGACGCGGAGTACGAGGCACCCGTCCCGCTCGATCGACTCGATCGACGGTCGCATCGACGCGCGATCCTCCTCCCCGTTGCTCCCCGGCTTCCAGGCTCCGCAGGTCGGCGGCGCGCTGGAACTTCCCGGGTTGGTTACCCCCTGCCAGGTGGGTGGTGAACAACACACCGGGCGGACGCTGGAAATGGCTCGGCGGTGGCCGGATTGACTGAAATGCTGGCCGGTGACCGATCTGACAGCGACCCGACCGCGCAATGTGCCGACTGTCTAGGCGGCGGGACGCCGGCCGAGGAGCCGGTCCACCGCCTGACCGATCGAGTCGTAGGTGGGCACCTGCCGGTCGACGCCGGTGAGATGCAGGTAGCGCCCGAGCCCCGGGGTCGGTGCGGCCAGGGCGAAGGCCTTGCCGTCCTCCAGCGCCCGTGACCTGCTGCGGACGAGGCTGCGGGCGCCCCTGCAGTCGAGGAAACGCAGCTGCGACACGTCGACCACGACTGCGCGAACGGCGAGCGCGCAGGCCCGTCCCAGCTGGACACGGATGGTGTCGGTGCCGGCAAGGTCCAGGTCACCGAGGACGGTCACGACCGCGACGTCGTGCCGGACTACCAGCGTGGAGGCGAGCAACGGGACTGTGGAGCACATCGGGTGCCTCGGAGGGGGCGGACGAGCAGACAACCGGCGCGGACTCGACGAGGGTCCTTTCCCTCGAAGATAGGTAGCGGCCGACGCGAATGCCACCCCTGATTTGCCGGGGTCGGTCAGCCCCGGTCCGGCCGCCCGGGCCGGTCGAGGCACCGGCGTACGGCGTGCGGCTCGCCGATTGGGAGAAACTTTCTCTTGACCGGTACAGACGGGCGATGTACTGTACCGGTACAGAAGGAGGTGAGGGTCATGGGAGTCACGTTGCGGACGATCGCCGACCACGTCGGCGTGAGCCGGATGACCGTGTCCAATGCGTTCTCCCGCCCCGACCAGCTGTCCGAGGGGCTGCGCGAGCGGATCCTCGCGGTGGCCGACGAGCT
>JBOGDY010000085.1:0-8424 GCA_050742955.1 Actinomycetes bacterium
GAGTAGGGGCTCACCTGGATCTCGCCGACTGACCGACCGCGCAGCACCCCAGGCAACCCCTCGACGTGGTCGGCGTGCAGGTGGGTGAGCACGACGAGGGCCACCCGGCTGACGCCCAGGGCGTCCAGGCAGGCGTCGACAGCCCGGGGGTCGGGTCCGGCGTCGACCATGACCACCCCGGCGTCACCCGCGGACAGCACGAGCGCGTCACCCTGCCCGACGTCACAAGCCACGATGACCCATCCACGCGGCGGCCAGCCCGGACGGGATGCGGTCACCAGGGCCAGCCCCAACGCCGCGACTGCGACCACCACCACGAAGCGGGGATACGACGCAGCACGTCTGGCCAACAGCAGCGCCAGGCATGAGACCCCGGCCAAAGAGAGGGCTCCCAGTGCGGTCGACGGCCACGGCACCGCCGCCAGCGGGGCGGCCGCGGCGCCCTCGGCCACCCGAACGATCCAGCCGGCCGGAACCCCGGCCGTTGTCCCGAGCAGGGTCGCCACCGGCTCGCTGACCGCCCCGGCGACTACGGCCAGCACCCCGATGACGGTGGCCGGTGCAACGGCCGGCGCGGCGAGCAGGTTGGCCGGCACGGCCACCAGGCTCACCTCGCCCGACAGCAGGACCACCACGGGAGCACATGCCACCTGAGCCGCGAGCGGGACGGCCAGCGCATGCGCGAGCACCCGCGGCATGCCACGGCCCGCCAGCCAGCGGGCCCAGCCGGGCGCGAGCACCAGCAGCCCGGCGGTAGCCAGGACCGACAGCGCGAAACCGTAGGAGCGGGCCAGCCATGGGTCGACCAGCAGCAGCAGGAACATCGCCGCGGCCAGGGCCGCGAGGCTGGCCCGGCGACGGCCGGAGGCCAGGCCGGCCAGGCCGACGAGTCCCATCACCGCCGCCCTGAGCACAGACGGCTGTGGCCGCGCCAGCACCACGAAGCCCACGATGGCCAACGCGGCGAACACCGGCAGGGCGCGACCGCGCACGCCGAGCCACCGTGCTGCGAACAGCACGAAGCCGGCCACGATGACGAGATTGGCGCCGGACACCGCGGTCAGGTGGGTCATGCCTGCGGTGCGGAAGTCGGTCTCGAGGTCGGGCGGCATCCGCGACGTGTCGCCGACGACCAGTCCGGGCACAAGACCGCGTTCCGGGGGAGGCAGCCCGTCGACGGCCTCGCGAAGCCCCGCCCGCAGCCCTCCCGCGGCCCGTTGCAGGGCGGGTACGCCGCCGACCCATGCTGGCGGACCACGCACGCTGAGCACTGCCGCCAGCGGCTGACCCGGCCGAGCCGGGCCGAGCCGGCCAACGGCCCCGACCCGCTGACCCGGAAGCAGTCCGCCCCAGGCTCGGTCGGTGGCGAGAAGGAGGACGGGCGCCCGCGCACGCACCTCGCGACCGCGGACGGTCGCCCGTTCCAGTCGGGCGGCCACGATGAACAGCTCCGGCCCGCGTCGTTCACCGCTGGTCGCGGATGTGTGCCGCCGAGGGTCGGCCGTCACCACCAGGGTCGCCACAGCCGACGCTCGCTCGGCTGCCAGCTCGTCGACCTCCCCCACAAGCAGCCCGAGCACCCGTAGCCCGGCTGCAGCGAGCCCGGCGCCCAGGGACAGTCCGGCAGCCGCGGCCGCGAGCGCCCGGCGCCGCCAGCAGAGCGCTGACCCGAGCATGACCAGCGGGCAGGCCACCAGCAGCCATCGCCCCGGAGCTCCGGTCCCGACGAAAGCGCCCAACCAGCAAGCGACCGCCGGCACGAGCAACCGCAAGTCTGTCGACGAGCGAAGGCTCACACCCGCACCTGCGGTCGCAGCTCCTCGAGGGTGCGCTCCCCGATACCCGATACCTCGGCCAGCTCGTCGACCGAGCCGAACCGGCCATGCTCCGTGCGCCAGTCGATGATGCGCTGAGCCAGCACCGGACCGACTCCGGTCAACTCCTCGAGCTGAGCCATGGTGGCCGTGTTGAGGTCGAGCGGGACCGCGGCAGGACCCCCTCCCGCCGCGCCCGTGGGAGCTCCCGCCGGGCCCGGGCCGGCCGCCGCGGGTGCCTCGCCCTTCTTGAGGACCAGCAGCTGCTCGCCGTCGACGAGCAGCCGGGCAAGGTTGACGCTCTCCAGCTCGGCCCCGCGGGCCGGCCCACCCGCCGCGGTCACCGCGTCGGACACCCGGGAGCCGGGCGGCAGGCGCACCAGGCCGGGCCGCCGGACCGCACCGGCCACGTGCACGACCAGCTCCCGCACGTGGCTCGGGCTGGCCGACCCGATGGGGTGCACCGACGTCTCTGGCCGGCTGTGGGCGACCACCGGCGCAGTCTGAGTCGACGGGCGCGCCGCCCAGACGAACCACCCGGCCAGCAGCAGCCCCGCGAGGACGAGCACGACCAGGCCGGCGAGCGCCCGGCCCGATGGGGACACCGTCGCGGCTCGCAGCCCGACCGGCACCCGATCGGCCAGCCCGGCCGCGAGACCGGCCGTGCGGCCGGGCCCGCCGGTCACCGGTGGCGCGGACTCGTCATCGGCGAGCTCCTCGCCGCCGATGCCCCCACCGCCGCTGTCCTGACCGCCACGGCCACGGCCTTCGCCAGCGGCTGCGGCTGCGGCAGCGTCTACGGGGGACTCCGGGACCCACCCCCGTGCGCGCGGCGTCGCGGTGCGGATCAACCGGTCTCGCGCCACGTCGGGCAGCGCCGGCGGATGGCCACGCCCTCCGCGACGGCCACGCCTCCGACGGGGTGCCTGCTGATCGGTCACCGCTCGACGCTAGGCGGCCCTCACGGAACCCAGCGGCAACCGGACCGATCGGTGGACGGTGCGGCCCTGTGGACGCGGCCTCAGCCGTAGACCCGCCACGCCCGCCACCGGGCGATGACGTTCGTGCGATGCCTGGTCAGGATCACCAGGGCCAGGAACGCGGCCCAGAGCCGGGTTCCTGCGCCGGGATGCATCACGAGGCTGAGCACGACCAGCGACACGGCCGCCGACATCGAGGCCAGTCCGACCCACCGGGTCACGGCAACGACCACGGCGAACACGGCAAGGAGCGACAGCGCCCAGAAGGGTTGCACACCGAGCACCGCACCGAAGGCGGTAGCCACACCTCTTCCGCCGCGACCGCGCAGGAACGGCGAGCTCACGTGCCCGACGACCGCCGCGGCGCCGGCGACCAGCCCGGCGTCCGGGTCGACCCAGCCCGCCAGCAGCGCGGGCAGAAATCCCTTCGCCACGTCGAGCAGGCCGACCACCACGCCCCAGCGGACCCCGAGGACCCGGCCGACGTTGGTCGCGCCCGGGTTGCCCGACCCGAGCTCGCGCAGGTTGACCCCGCGGCTGCGGGCGACGAGTGCGGCCGGGGACACCGCACCGGCAAAGTAGCCGACCACGGCGGCCAGGAGCAGTACGAGAACCGTCACCGGGGGGCGACGACGACCGCAAGCATGCCGGGGCCAACGTGTGCACCGACGACGGCGCCCACCTCGCTGACGTGGAGCTGCCCGAGACCGGGCAGCCGGCCGCGCAACCGCTCGGCGAGCGCGTCGGCGCGATCGCGGTTGTCCAGGTGGTGGACGGCCACGTCGACGTCGCCGTCGCCCGCATGGGAGGCCGCAAGCTCCTCGAGCCGGGCGATCGCCCGGGTCGCCGTCCGCACCTTCTCCAGCGGCTCGATGTGGCCGTCCACGAGGTGCAGCAGCGGCTTGACCGCCAGGGCCGACCCCAGGAACGCGGCAGCGGCCCCGATCCGCCCGCCGCGGCGAAGGTATTCCAGCGTGTCGACGTAGAACACCGCGGTGCTCGCGGCCGCGCGCTTCTCGGCGGCCATCGCGACATCGTCGAGGCCACCACCGGCCGCCGCCGCCTGCGCTGCGGCCACCACAGCGAAGCCGAGCCCCATGCCGAGCGAGCGGGAGTCCACTACCCGAACCGGCACGGGCGCGTCGCGGGCGGCCAGCACGGCCGACTCGTGGGTGCCGGACATGTCCGCCGACAGGTGGACCGACACGATCTCGGTGCTGCCGCGACCGGCGGCCTGCTCGTAGACGTCGAGCAGCGCGGCCGGCGCCGGGCGCGACGTGCTGACCGGTGTCCAGCTGCGCAGGGCCTCGGCGACGCTGGCCGCGGTGGCCTCGACGCCCTCGTCGTACGCCGTGCCGCCGATCACCACCTGCAGCGGCACAACCAGGATGTCGTGCTCGGCCACGACATCGGGCGGCAGGTAGGCGGTCGAGTCTGTGACGATCGCGATGCTGCTCATGGCCTGCACACTGTCAGGACGGGACGACGTTGACCAGGCGCGGCGCGCGGACCACGACCGTTCGCACGGCCCGGCCGTCGAGGGCACGGCGTACGGCGTCGGAGGCCAGCGCCAGCTCGCGCAGCTCGTCGTCGCCGATCGACGACGGCACCTCGACCCGGTCGCGGACCTTGCCCGCGACCTGCAGGACACACGTGACGGTGTCCTCCACGAGCAGCGCCGGGTCGGCCTCGGGGAAGGGCTCGTAGGCCAGCGACTCGTCATGGCCGAGCCGGCTCCACAGCTCCTCGGCCAGGTGCGGCGCCAGCGGGGACAGCATCAGCACCAGCGGCTCGGCCACCTCACGAGGCGTTGCGCCCCGCTTGACCAGGTGGTTGTTCAACTCGGTCAGCCGGGCGATGGCCGTGTTGCACTGCATCGCCTCCATGTCGCGCCGCACCCGGTCGACGGTGCGGTGCAGCAGCCGCCGGGTCTCCTCGTCGGCGGCGTCGTCGACGACGCGCAGCCCACCGGACTGCTCGTCGACCAGGTTGCGCCACACCCGCTGCAGGAAACGGTGCGAACCCACGACTGCCCGGGTCTCCCACGGCCGCGACGTGTCGAGGGGACCCATCGACATCTCGTAGACCCGGAAGGTGTCCGACCCGTAGGCCTCGAACATGTCGTCGGGGGTCACCATGTTCTTCAGGCTCTTGCCCATCTTTCCGTACTCACGGGTGACCGGTTCGTCCTGCCAGGTGCGGCTGCCGTCCTCGTGCTCTATCACCTCCTCGGCGGGCACGTAGGTGCCCCGGGCGTCCACGTAGGCGTAGGCCTGGATGTAGCCCTGGTTGACCAGCCGGTTGAAGGGTTCGCTGCTGGACAGGTGACCCAGGTCGTGCAGCACCTTGTGCCAGAAGCGCGCGTAGAGCAGGTGCAGGACGGCGTGCTCCACGCCCCCGACGTACAGGTCGACCCCGCCCAGCGGTGCGTCCCCCTGTGGCCCCATCCAGTAGCGCTCGACCTCGGGGTCGACGAGGCGCTGGGTGTTCGTCGGGTCCAGGTAGCGCAGCTCGTACCAGCAGGAGCCGGCCCACTGCGGCATGGTGTTGGTCTCCCGCCGGTACGACTTCGGCCCGTCGCCCAGATCGAGGGTGACCGCGACCCAGTCGGCGTTGCGGGCCAGCGGCGGCTCCGGCTCACTCGTCACGTCGTCCTCGGCGAACGTCCGCGGCGCGTAGTCGTCGACGTCGGGCAGCTCGACCGGCAGCATCGACTCGGGCAGGGCGACCGGAAGGTCGTCCTCGTCGTAGACGATCGGGAACGGCTCGCCCCAGTAGCGCTGCCTGCTGAACAGCCAGTCGCGCAGCTTGTAGGTCACGGTGCGGCTTCCGGCACCGCGCTGCTCCAGCCAGTCGTTGATGCGGGCCTTCGCCTCGCCGACCCCGAGCCCGTCCAGGCTCACGTCGTCGCCCGTCGAGTTGATGGCCACGCCCTCGCCCGTGTAGGCCTCGCCCTCCCAGCCCTCCGGCGGCGCCACGGTGCGCACGATCGGCAGCCCGAAGCGGGTGGCGAACTCCCAGTCCCGCTCGTCCTGGCCGGGCACCGCCATGATGGCGCCGGTGCCGTAGCCCATCAGCACGTAGTCGGCGACGAACACCGGGATCCGCTCGCCCGTCACCGGGTTGGTGGCGTAGCCGCCGCTGAAGACACCGGTCTTGTCCCGGCCTTCGGTCTGGCGCTCCAGGTCGGTCTTCAGCTCGGCCTCGCGCCGGTAAGCCATGACCGCGTCGCGCGGTGTCGCCGCTCCCCCGGTCCACGACGGCGGGGTGCCCTCCTCCCACGCGCCGGACGCCAGCAGGTCGACCGACGGGTGCTCGGGCGCCAGCACCATGAACGTGGCGCCGAACAGCGTGTCAGGCCGGGTCGTGAACACGACCAGGTCGCCGGCGTCGGTCGGGAACACGACCCGCGCGCCGTCGGACCGGCCGATCCAGTTGCGCTGCATCAGCTTGATGGGCTCGGGCCAGTCCAGCTGGTCGAGGTCGGCCAGCAGCCGGTCGGAGTACGCCGTGATGCGCATCTTCCACTGGCGCAGGCTGCGCTTGAAGACCGGGAAGTTGCCGCGATCGCTGCGCCCGTCGGCGGTGACCTCCTCGTTGGCCAGGACCGTGCCCAGCCCGGGGCACCAGTTGACCGGCGCCTCGGACAGGTAGGCCAGCCGGTGCGAGTCGACCACCCTGCGCCGCTCCAGGTCGTCCAGCGCCGCCCAGCTGCCGCCTCCGGGCAGCGGACGCCGGCCGGATGACAGCTCCTCGACCAGCTCGTCGACGTGCCGGGCCTTGTCGGCCGCCTCGTCGTACCACGCGTTGTAGACCTGCAGGAAGATCCACTGGGTCCACCGGTAGAACTCGACGTCGGTGGTGGCCACGCTGCGGCGCGCGTCGTGCGCCAGCCCGAGGCGGCGCAGCTGGCGGCGCATGTTCGCGATGTTGGCCTCGGTGGTCGTGCGCGGGTGCTGCCCGGTCTGCACGGCGTACTGCTCCGCGGGCAGACCAAAGGCGTCGTAGCCCAGCGCGTGAAGGACGTTGTGACCGGTCATCCGCTTGAACCGGCCGTAGACGTCGGTGGCGATGTAGCCCAGCGGATGCCCGACGTGCAACCCCACGCCCGACGGGTACGGGAACATGTCGAGGACGTACTTCTTCGGCCGTCGCGCGACCGCGTCGGCATCGCCGAGCGGCCCGCAGGGGTTCGGCGCACGGAAGGTGCCGTCGGCCTCCCACCGTTCCTGCCAACGCGCCTCGATGTCGGCCGCCAGCGCGGCGCCGTAGCGGAACGGCTCGGTGTCGGGCTCGGGGCGGGTGCTCTCGGTCATCGCTTCGTCGCGCCTTCTCGTCGTCCTGCCGGGTCCGGACATGAAGAGACCCCTCGCTCAGGGAGGGGTCGCCGCGCCGACTCTGCTGCGGGTGGTCAGCGCGGCCGGCTAAGGAGCAGTCCGGCTCGCATGCCGCCACCCTACCGGAGGACCGGCGCGCGACCGACCCACGGCTATCGTCGACGGCCATGCGCTCGGTGGCCGCCCTGCTGGCAGTCCTGGTCCTGGCGCCCGCGGCGTCGGCCTGCGGGGCCGGCGAGGACCCGGGGGCATGCCCCGCCCCGCGGCCGGTCGATGAGCCAGGGCCGCTGGTCCGGGCGCTGGCCCTCGACGAGCTCGGGGTGCCGACCGTCTCCCGCGAGGAGGCCGAGCTCTCGAGCGCCACGGTGGTGTCCGAGCGCTCGGTGACCGCCCTGCTCGGCCGCGTCAACGACGCGCTGGAAGCCGGCGGCTACAGCGTCCTGGGCACGGAGGACGAGGGGTTCGAGGCGGAGATCTTCTTCGCGAAGGGTCTGCACACCAACGGCGTCGCCCGCATCACCGAGGACGCCCGCTGCGCCGGCCGGACCACCGTCGAGGTGTCCGTCGCGAGAGGCACGGCCGCCCCCAGCGGGTCGCCGAGCCCGACCTGACTCTAGAACCGCCAGACCCGCCGGGCGGCGAGCACCGGCAGCACGACCACCACGACCGTCAGCAGGAGCAGCACCAGCGAGAGGGCGCTGGCATAGCCGAGCTCGCCATAGAGGAACGCGCGCTGGTAGACGTAGAGCGGCGGGGTGATGGTCGCCTCCCTCGGACCGCCCTCGGTGACGAGCAGCACCGGCACGAACGTCACCTGCAGCAGCAGCACGAGGTCCCGCAGGACCAATAGCCCGAGGATCGGCGACATGAGCGGCAGCGTGACCCGACGCACGACGTACGCCGGCGCGGCGCCCTCGACGGCGGCCACCTCGTAGAGCCGTTCCGGGATGGCCCGGCGGGCGGCCATCGCCACCACGAACGCCTCCCCTACCTGCAGGGCAAGGATCAGGGCGACGCCGACGCGGGCTGCCGTGGGGTCGGTCAGGAAGCCGGGCGCGCCGAGGCCGAGTGCGCGCAGACCGGTCGACAGCGGCCCGTAGAGAGGGTTGAGCAACCACAGCCACAGCAGCGCCCAGGCGGCGTCCGGGACCACGCTCGGCAGGTAGGTCACCGTGCGCCCGGTGCCCGCGCCCCGGGTGCGGGTCTGCAGGAGAAGGGCGGCGCCCACGGCCAGCGCCAGCCGCAGCGGCACGGCGATGGCGGCGATCACCGCGACGTTTCGCAGGGATCGCA
>JBOGDY010000086.1:0-8355 GCA_050742955.1 Actinomycetes bacterium
GCCTTGCGGATCGCCTCGGCCTCGGCGACGTCGCCGACCGGTGTCGAGGTGGCGTGCGCGTTGATGTGCACCACGTCGTCCGGGGTCGCCCCGGCCGCTTCGACGGCCAGCCGCATCGCCCGGGCCGCGCCGGCTCCGACCGGGTCGGGCTGGGCGATGTGGTGGGCGTCGGCACTGATGCCGACCCCGGCGATCTCGCCGTAGATGCGGGCGCCGCGGGCCTTCGCGTGCTCGAGGGTCTCGAGCACCACGACGCCCGAGCCCTCGCCCAGCACGAACCCGTCGCGGCCCTTGTCGTAGGGCCGGGACGCGCGCTCCGGCTCGTCGTTGCGGGTCGAGAGCGCCTGCATGGACGCGAAGCCGGCCAGCGGCAGCGGGTGGATCGCCGCCTCGGTGCCGCCGGCGGCGACCATGTCGGCCCGGCCCGAGCGGATCATGTCGAACGCGTAGCCGATCGCCTCGGCGCCGCTGGAGCAGGCGCTGACCGGGGTGTGCACGCCGGCGCGGGCGGTCAGCTCGAGGCCGACCACGGCGGCGGGCCCGTTGGGCATGAGCATCGGCACCGTCATCGGCAGGACGCGGCGGGCGCCCCGCTCCTTGAGCGTGTCGTAGGCGTCGAGCAGCGTGGTGACGCCGCCGATGCCGGAGGCGATGACGACCCCGAGCCGCTCGGGCTCGACGGTCGGGGTGCCGGCGTCGGCCCACGCCTCGCGCGCGGCGATCAGCGCGAACTGGGCCGACCGGTCCATCCGCTTGGTCTCGCGCACGGTGAGGTGTTCGGCCGGTTCGACCGCCACCGGCGCCGCGATGTGCACCGGAAGCATCTCGACCCAGTCGTGCGTCAGCTTCTTCACCCCCGACTTCCCGGCCAGCAGGGCCGCCCAGGTCGAGGGGACGTCGCCACCGACCGGCGTCGTCGCCCCGAGGCCGGTGACGACCACACGCTGGGAGTCGGTCAGTCGAGAGTCAGGCATGCGATCAGCCACTCGCCTTCTGGATGTAGTTGACGGCGTCGCCCACCGTCGAGAGGCCCTTCACGTCGTCGTCGGGGATGCGCACGCCGAACTTCTCCTCGGCGTTGACGACGATGGTCATCATCGACAGCGAGTCGATGTCGAGGTCGTCGGTGAACGACTTGTCCGGCTGGACGTCCTCGGCGGCGATGCCGGTCTCCTCGTTGACGATCTCGGCGAGACCCGTGAGGATCTCCTGCTCGCTTGCGGCCATGGGTTCCAGGCTCCTTCGTTGGTCGGGACGTGGCCCGCACGGTGCGGGCGGTCAAGGGGGTCAGGGCAGCGTGACGACCTGAGCGGCATAGACCAGGCCGGCGCCGAAGCCGATCAGCAGCGCGGTGCCACCGCTCTTCGCCTCGCCGCTCTCGATCATGCGCTCCATGGCCAGGGGGATCGAGGCCGCGGACGTGTTGCCGGTCTCGCGGATGTCGCGCGCGACCGGCACGTGGTCGGGCAGCTTGAGGGTCTTCACCATCGCGTCGATGATGCGCATGTTGGCCTGGTGCGGGATGAACGCGTCGAGATCTCCCGGCTCGACGCCCGCCGCCTCGAGCGCCCGCCGGGCGACCGGGGCCATCTGCCAGACCGCCCAGCGGAAGACCTTCTGCCCCTGCATCGTCAGGGTCGGGAACTCGACGTTGTGGTCGCGGACGTCGATCCACGAGGCGCGCTGGGTGATCGCGTCGTACTGCGAGCCGTCGGAGCCCCAGATGGTCGGGCCGATGCCCGGCTCGTCGGAGGGGCCGATCACGACCGCCCCGGCACCGTCGCCGAAGATGAACGCCGTGGTGCGGTCGTAGGAGTCGGTGAAGTCCGAGAGCTTCTCGCAGCCCACGACGACGACGTAGTTGGCGCTGCCGCCCCTCACCATGTCGCTGGCCATGCCGACGCCGTAGCAGAACCCGGCGCACGCGGCGGAGATGTCGAGGGCTCCGGCGTTGGTGGCGCCCAGCCGGTGGGCCAGGTCGGCCGCGGCAGACGGGGTCTGCAGCGGGTGGGTCACGGTGGCGACAAGCACGCAGCCCACCTGCTCGGCCGCGACGCCGGCCTGGGCGAGCGCCTTTCCGGCGGCGGCCACGCACATGTCGACGACCGACTCGTCGGGGGCGGCGAAGCGCCGCGACTCGATCCCGGACCGCTCACGGATCCACTCGTCGGAGGAGTCGATGAGCTCGCAGATCTCCTCGTTGGTCACGACGCGGGCGGGACGGTAGCCGCCGACACCCAGGATGCGGGTGTGCTCGGCGCCCTTGACGACCTTGAGCTCGGCCATCTCAGTGCACCGCCTCGGGGTGGAGCCGGATGATGGGCTGGCCCGGTGCGACCGGGTCGCCGTCCTCGACGAGCCACTCGACGACGGTGCCGCCGTGCGGCGCGACGACCGGCTGCTCGTCGCGGGACGTCACGAGGGTGCCGACCTCGGCGCCGGGCTGGAGCACGGTGCCCTCAGGGACGTGGACCAGGCGGATCGTGCCCTTGCTCGGGGAGACCAGCATCCGCCACGAGGGCGAACCGTCCTGGGGGGCGGCGCTGCCGTGGCGGGCCACCAGGTCGCGGGCGGCATCGAGGTCGGCGGGCGTCTTGAGGGCGACGGTCTCGACGCCGGGGAGCGCTCGTTTGATCAGGCCCGTGAGCGTCCCGGCCGGCGGGACCTCGATGACCCCGGTGACGCCGAGCTCGGCCATCGTGCGCATGCACAGGTCCCAACGGACCGGGTTGCTGACCTGGCTGACGATGCGGGCCAGCACGTCGCGGCCCTGCTGGACCACCATGCCGTCCCGGTTGGAGATGAGGCCGGCGCGGGGGTCGTGCACGCTGACCGCGCGGGCGTAGCCGGCCAGCGTCTCGACCGCCGGCGACATGTGCTCGGTGTGGAACGCGCCCGCGACAGACAGCGGGATCAGTCGGGCCTTGGCCGGCGGGTCGCCCTTGAACGCCTCCAGCTGCTCGAGTGTGCCGGCCGCGACCACCTGGCCGGCGCCGTTGTTGTTGGCGGGGGTCAGCCCGTGGCGCTCGATCGCGGCGTGAACTTCGTCGGGGTCGCCGCCGATGACGGCCGTCATGCCGGTCGGTTTGAGGGCCGAGGCGTCGGCCATCGCCCGACCCCGCTCCCGGACGAGGACCATCGCCTGCTCGGCGGAGATGACGCCGGTGCCGGCCGCCGCGGTGATCTCGCCGACGCTGTGGCCGGCTGTCGCCCGGACGACGTGGAAGGCGTCGGAGGGGTGGGGGAAGATCTCCAGCGCCGAGACCAGGCCGGCGGCGACGAGCAGCGGCTGGGCCACCGCCGTGTCGCGAATCGTGTCGGCGTCGGCATCCGTGCCGTAGTGCACGAGGTCGAGGCCCGCGCACGCCGACAGCCAGCGCAGCCGGTTCTCGAAGTGCGGCAGCTCGAGCCAGGGCGCGAGGAAACCGGGCGCCTGTGCGCCTTGACCGGGAGCGACGATGACGAGCACGTCCCCCACCCTTTCGGACACCCGCCGTGACCGTGGGTGCCGTCCGAGACGAATCTGTCCTGCCTGGTTTGTCGGAACCCTACAACTCGGCGGGGTCGGTGAGCCTGCCCAGCACCAGCGCGAGCCGCAGCGCGAAGGCGTGCCTGGGGTCGGACGGCGCGTAGCCGCTGACCTCCGTCACCCGGCGCAGCCGGTAGCGCACGGTGTTCGGGTGCACGAACAGGATCCGGGCGGTCGCCTCCAGCGACGCGGTCTGCTCGAGGAAGGCGGCCAGCGTCTCGACCAGTGCCGACCCCGCCTCCTGCAGCGGCCGGTAGACCAGCTCGACGAGGTGCCGCCGGGCCAGCTCGTCGCCCGCGAGGGCGCGTTCGGGGAGCAGGTCGTCGGCGAGCACCGGGCGTGGCGCGTCGGGCCACCCACGCGCGGCGAGAAACCCGGCGACGGCGGCGGCGGCACTGGCCGGCGCGGCCAGCAGGTCCGGCACCGACGGGCCGACCACGACCGGGCCAGGACCGAACTGCGCGACCAGGTGCCGGGTGGCGAGCACGGAGTCCGGCGCGCCGCCGAGGATGGCCACCAGCCGGTCGCCCTGCACGCCGGTGAGCACGTCCTGGTGGTGGGCGCGGGCCACCCGCCGGATCTCGTCGACCACGACCTCCGGCTCGGCGTCGGGCGCGTGCCCGACCACGACGACCACCGACTCGTGCGTGCCCCAGCCCAGTGCCGCGGCCCGGGAGCGAAGCGAGTCGTCGACCTCACCGCGCAGCAGCGCGTCGACGACGAGCGCCTCCAGCCGGGCGTCCCAGGCGCCCCGGGCCTCGGCGGCCTCGGCGTAGACCTGCGCCGCCGCGAAGGCGATCTCGCGGGAGTAGCGCAGCACGGCCTCGCGCATCTCCGCCTCGTCGCCGGGGGCGATCTCCTCGATGCGCTCCTCGACGACCGCGATCACCACCCGCACCAGCTCGACGGTCTGCTGCAGGGTGACCGACCGGGTCAGCTCCCGTGGCGCGGTGCCGAACACGTCGGCGCTGATCGCCTGCGGTGCGTCCGGCCGTCGGAACCACTCCACGAACGCGGCGATACCGGCCTGGGCGACCAGGTTGACCCAGGACCGGCTCTCCGCCGGCATGGCGCGGTACCACGGCAGCACCTCGTCCATCCGCGCGATCGCTGCGGTCGCAAGGGTGCCCATGCTGCGCTCGAGGCGGCGCACCGTGGCGGGCGATCGGCGCGGCATGGAGGCGAGCGTATAGCCGGGCGGCGGCCCCGGGCCGGACGGGCGACGCAGCCGGCCTGTCGAGCGTCTCCTTGTCGGACCGCCACAATCGCCCGCTAACGTCGGACCGTGGACCCCGTCGAGGCGCTGCGCCGGATCGCGTTCCTGCTCGAGCGCGCCCGCGAACCGACGTACCGGGTGAAGGCCTTCCGCGCCGCTGCCGCCGCCGTCGGCGCCCTGCCCCCCGACGAGGTGCGGGACCGCGCCAGGAACCACACCCTCACCGAGCTCAAGGGCGTCGGGAAGGTGACGGCGGAGGTCGTCGAGGAGGCGTACGGCGGTGCGGTGCCCACCTACCTCGCGCGGCTGGAGCCCGGGGCCGACGCGCCGGTCGCAACCGGAGGGGCGGAGACCAGGGCCGCGCTGCGCGGCGACCTGCACACCCACTCCGACTGGTCCGACGGTGGCAGCCCGATCGAGGAGATGGCCGTCACCGCACGGGACCTCGGCCACGACTACGTCGTGCTGACCGACCACTCGCCGCGGCTGACGGTGGCCCGCGGGCTGACCCCGGACCGGTTGCGCGAGCAGCTGGACGTGGTGGCCGAGCTGAACGACCGGTTGTCGCCGTTCCGCATCCTGACCGGCATCGAGGTCGACATCAACGAGGACGGGTCCCTCGACCAGGAGGACGACCTGCTGGCCAGCCTCGACGTGGTGGTCGCCAGCGTGCACTCCAAGCTGCGCATGGCCTCAGACGACATGACCCGGCGGATGGTGACAGCCGTCGCCAACCCGCACACCGACGTCCTGGGCCACTGCACCGGCCGGCTCGTCACCGGCGAGCGGGGCAAGCGCCCCGAGAGCCAGTTCGACGCCGAGGTCGTGTTCGAGGCGGCCCGGCGGTTCGACGTCGCGGTCGAGATCAACTCGCGGCCGGAGCGGCGCGACCCACCGTCCCGGTTGCTGCGGCTCGCGGTCGAGACCGGCTGCCGGTTCTCCGTCGACACCGACGCGCACGCCCCCGGCCAGCTCGACTGGCAGCCCTACGGCTGCGAGCGGGCCGAGGCCTGCGACGTGCCGGTCGGCTCGATCGTCAATACGATGGCCGCCGACGACCTCCTCGCGTGGGCCGCTCGCCACCACTGACCTGCCGGGGCTCTTCTCGCGAGGGAGCCCGGGGCGTACCGTCCGGGCATGGCAGCCACCTCGCGGACCCTCGGCCGGCTGGGGGCCTCCCTGGCATACGTCACGGACTTCGTCGCCGACTACGACGGCAACCGGCCCGGGCCGGACGCCGCCGACTTCGTGTTCGGCAACCCGCAGGAGATGGCGATGGCGCCCTATGTCGAGGCGCTGACGCGGCACCTGCAGCCGCAGGACCCGTCGTGGTTCGCCTACAAGCTCAACGAGAGCGGCGCCCAGGACACCGTCGCCGCCTCGCTGGTCGAGCGGACCGGACTGCCCTACGTGCCCGACGACGTGTTCATGACCACCGGCGGCTTCGCCGCGATCGCGGTCACCCTGCGAACGGTGCTCGACCCCGGCGACGAGGTGGTCTTCTGCTCACCGCCGTGGTTCTTCTACGAGCTGCTCGTGGGCGGGGCCGGAGGGGTGTCGGTCAAGGTCCCGCTGAAGCCACCGGCGTTCGACCTCGACCCGGCCGACATAGCAGCGGCCATCACGCCCCGCACCCGCGCGGTCATCCTCAACTCGCCGAACAACCCCACGGGCCGGGTCTACACCGCGGACGAGCTCGGCCGGCTCGCACAGGTCCTCGAGGACGCCTCGCGGCGCAACGGGCGCACCGTCTACCTGCTCAGCGACGAGGCCTACAACCGCATCGTGTTCGACGGCCGGTCGTTCACCAGCCCCGCCACCGTCTACCCCGCCACCTTCGTCCTCTACTCCTACGGCAAGACGCTGCTCACGCCCGGCCAGCGTGTCGGCTACATCGCCACCACCCCGGGCATGGCCGACATCGACGAGGTCCGCGAGGCGGTCGAGCTGGCCCAGATCGCCGCCGGTTTCGCGTTCCCGAACGCGCTGCTGCAGCACGCACTGGGCGACCTCGAGCCGATGACTGTCGACGTGGGCGTGCTGCAGCGCCGGCGCGACCGCATGGTGGGCCGGCTGCGCGAGCTCGGCTACGAGCTGGCATCCCCGGAGGGCACCTTCTACCTGCTGCCCCGCTCGCCGGTGCCGGACGACCGGGCGTTCGCCGACCTGCTGCGCAAGCACGACGCCTGGGTGCTGCCGGGGGCCGTCGTCGAGCTGCCCGGCTGGTTCCGCATCTCACTGACCGCCAACGACGGGATGGTGGAGCGCGGGCTGGGCGCGTTCGAGGCCGCGCTCGGCGACCTGTGACGGAACAGCCGCGTCCGGTGGACCTGCGCCGTTCCGGCGGCAGGTTCGCGACCCGCACCGGGTGGCTCGACTCCAAGCACTCCTTCTCGTTCGGGCCCCACTACGACCCGCGCAACACCCACTTCGGGCTGCTGCTGGTCAGCAACGACGACGTGGTCGCGCCCGGCACCGGCTTCGAGACCCACCCGCACCGCGACATGGAGATCGTGACCTGGGTGCTCGAGGGCGGCCTGGTCCACCAGGACTCGGTCGGCCACAGCGGCGTCATCTACCCCGGTCTGGCCCAGCGGATGAGCGCCGGCACCGGCATCCGGCACTCGGAGAAGAACGACGAGTGGCGCCTGCGGGGAGGCCCCGAACACACCGACCCGGTGCACTTCGTGCAGATGTGGGTGGCACCCGACGAGTCGCACGTCGAGCCCGGCTACGAGCAGCTCGACATCACCACCGAGCTCGAGCGTGGTGGCCTGGTGACCGTGGCCTCGGGCATGCGCCGGCACCGCGACGACTCGGCCATCCGGATCCGGCAGAAGGACGCCGCGCTGTTCGCCGGGCGTCTGGCACCGGGGGAGTCGGTGGCGCTGCCGGCCGCGCCGTACGTCCATCTCTTTGTCGCCCGGGGTGCCGTGGAGCTCGAGGGTGCCGGACGGCTGGACACCGGAGGCGCGGCCCGCATCACCGCGGCCGGGGGCCAGCGGGTGGTCGCCGTGGCCGCCCCGGCCGAGGTCCTCGTCTGGGAGATGCACGCGACCTGTCAGACCCTCACGCGGTGAAACCCGGGCCAGGACCTGACACGTCGCGAGTGGCTATTCGGCGCCGCCCTCGGTCTCGGTGGCCGGCGCGGCGGTCACGTCGCCGAGCCGGTAGCGGTCGATGGCCTCACGCAGGGTCTCGCGCTTGACCTCCCCGCGCCGGGCCAGCTCGCTGAGCGCCTTCACCGCGATCGACGCGGCGTCGACCTTGAAGTGCCGGCGCAGCGCGCCGCGGGTGTCGGACAGGCCGAAGCCGTCGGTACCCAGCGAGGCGAAGTCGCCGGGCACCCACGGGGCGATCTGGTCCTGGACCGCCCGCATGAAGTCCGACACCGCGACGAACGGGCCGGGTGCGCCTTCCAGCTTGCCTGTGACGTAGGGAACGCGGCCGTCGCCCTCGGGGTGCATGAAGTTGTGCTCGTCGACCTCGAGGCCGTCGCGGCGCAGCTCGTTCCACGAGGTCACCGACCACACGTCGGCCTGCACGTTCCAGTCCTGGTCGAGCAGGCGCTGCGCCTCCAGCGCCCACTGCACCGAGACGCCGGACGCCA
>JBOGDY010000087.1:0-8316 GCA_050742955.1 Actinomycetes bacterium
ACGGGTGCCCGCCGCACCCACGACAGGAGGTCACCCCGTGAGGTCCGCGGCGCTCGCCCGTGCAGCCATGGTCGCAGTCACCGCGCTCGCGCTGACCGCCCTGCCCACCCTGCCGGCGTCGGCCGCCGGCTACACCGCCAATGGTGTCCGCTGCACCAAGGTCGGCACCGCTGGAAACGACGTGCTCACCGGAACGTCGTCGAGGGACGTCATCTGTGGTCGGGGCGGCAACGACACGATCCGCAGCCGTGGCGGCAACGACCTCGTCGACGGCGGGACGGGCAGGGACCGGCTCGAAGGGGGCTCGGGCAACGACACCCTGCTGGGCGGCAGTGGCCGCGACACAATGGTCGGCTCCACCGGCCGCGACTACCTCCGGGGCGGCACCTACGGCGACCGCCTCTACGGCGGCGACGGCGCCGACCGACTCAACGGAGGCGACAGCACCGATGTCGTCTCGGGCGGCGATGCCGCCGACGTTGCCAACGGCGGGCCTGGCGGCGACACGGTCAGTGGCGGTGGCGGCGAGGACGACCTCTACGGCGGGGACGGCAACGACGACCTCGACGGTGGTTCCGGCGCGGATGACCTGGACGGCAACGACGGCACCAACTGGTGCACGCTCAGCGCCGCGGATGTCGAGCGACGCTGTGTCTACGACGAGAAGGCTCCAACGTCGTACGAGATGGACCTGACCCCGTCGACCGTGGACGTCACCACGACGTCCAGGACCGTCCGGATCCGGGTCCACGTGCGCGACGACACCGGCGTCCGATCGGTGCAGCTGGGCGCCCAGGACCCATACGGCGAGGCGGCGGTCGGCCTCGGGCTCGCGGACCTCGTGTCCGGGACTGTCCGCGACGGTTGGTGGGAAGGCACGGGCACCGCACGGGTCTGGTCACCGCCCGGCATTCTCGACGTCGACGTCAGCATGATCGACAGGGTCGGCCGGCAGGGCCACAGGTCCTACCCCGAGGAACTCAGGGTGGTCGACCGCGACCCCGACCTGGAGATGCCTACGGTCGTCACCAGCAGCGCCCGCCCCTCGACCGGCGCGTGGCCGTTGGACGTCCGGAGCACGACGCGCACCGTCACGGTGAGGGCGCACCTCACCGACGACCGCTCGGGCCTGGGCACCACTCACGCCTGCCTGTCCCACCCGTCGTGGACCAACGACACCTTGAGCTACATCAGGACTCTCGGCTGCGAAGGACTGGAGCTCACCAGCGGCACGAGGACCGACGGCTGGTGGGAGGCGACGCTGCCGGTGCCGAGGGGCAGTCTCAGCGGTGACTGGAACTACTCGATCCACACTGAGGACCGGGCCCACGGCGCGACCGAGTACTGGGAGGGTCCCGACGCCTACGCCTACCACTGCGGCGACGGCTCCTGCACCGACGGGGTGTTTCACCCGTTGCCCGGCGGTCGGGGCCGGTTCGCGGTGCTCGGTATCAGTGACCCCGACCGGGCCACGCTCGAGGAGGTCAGGATCGGACCGGATCCCGTCGACACCCTGCCCGGCCCGGTCACCGTCACCGTCAGCGCGCACCTGACCGAGACCGACCGTGACGGGGTCCGCACCCTCGGCATGGCCGTCAACGCGGTCGATCAGACTGCCGCTGCGCCGCCCGATTTTGCTCCGGTCTACGCCTACGCGCCGTCCAGCGGCACCCGCACCGACGGCTGGTGGCGATTGAAGGTCACGCTCCCGCAGGGCACCCCGGTCGGTGAGTACGCCCTGCAGCTGTGGGTGGAGGAGGCCGGGCACTGGACGTCCTACGTCTCGCCGTCATCGCCCCATGCCGGGTCACCCGACCAGATCGTGATTACCGAAGCCCAGCTCGGCGGCAAGGACGGCACGATCACGGTCGCGCCGCACTAGAGGCAGACTCGACCCGTGGGGATCGAGACGGCCGTCTGGCGGGCGCTGGCGGTGTTCCGCGCGCTCGGGCTTGGTTACGCCGTGGTGCTCTACTCGCTGCGCCACGACGGCTACGACCACCCCGGCGCCGGGTGGCTCGTCGTCGGCCTGATGGCGGTCTGGACGCTCGCGACCGCGGTCCTCTACCGGTCCCCGGCCGGTCGGACCTGGCCGGTGCTCGCACTCGACCTGGCGCTCGCCGCCGGAGCCGTCGTCGCGACCGTCCTCGTCGACGACCCTGCGCGCATCGACGCCGGCGCGGCGACGCTGCCCGCCGTGTGGGCCGCCGCTCCCGTGATCGCCTGGGCGATCCGCGGCGGCTGGCCCGCGGGTGTCGGGGCGGCCAGCGTCATTGCCGCCGCCGACCTCGTGCACCGCGGGTCGGTCACCGCCACCACCGCGAACAACATCGTGCTGCTCTACCTCGCCGGCCTGGTCGTCGGCTACGTCGTCGCCCTGGCCCGCCGCGGCGAGCTGGCCCTCGCCCGGGCCCTGGCGGTCGCCGCCACCAACCGGGAACGCGAGCGCCTCGCCCGCGACATCCACGACGGCGTCCTGCAGGTGCTGGCGCTGGTGGGCCGGCGCGGCCGTGAGCTCGGCGGGGACGCCGCGGAGCTGGGCCGGCTGGCCGCCGAGCAGGAGCTGTCGCTGCGCGCCCTCGTGTCGACGCCGGCCGAGGCCGCGGGCGAGGAGGTCGACCTGCGGGGGCTCCTCTCGTCGTACGCGTCTGACGTGGTGGTCGTGTCGACCCCCGCCACCCCGGTCCTGGTGACCTACCCTCGGGCCCGCGAGCTGGCCGCGGCGGTCGGCGCGGCCCTGGCGAACGTGGCCGCCCACGCAGGCGAGAAGGCCCGCGCCTGGGTGCTGCTGGAGGACGAGGGGGACGAGGTCGTGGTGAGCGTGCGCGACGACGGCGTCGGCTTCGCGCCCGACCGACTGGCCGCCGCGGAGGCCGACGGCCGCCTCGGCGTCACCCAGTCGATCGGCGGTCGCGCGCGCGATCTGGGCGGCACCTGGCGGCTGGACACCGCACCGGGCCAGGGCACCGAGGTCGAGCTGCGGGTCCCCAGGGTGGCCTCGTGACGCGGGTGATGGTGGTCGACGACCACCCGATGTGGCGTGAGGCGGTGGCGCGCGACCTGACCGACGCGGGGCACGAGGTCGTCGCGACCGCGGGTGACGGCGCGGAAGCCGTACGCCGTGCACCGGCCGCCCGCCCGGAGGTCGCCGTGCTCGACCTCCAGCTGCCGAAGATGTCCGGCGTCGAGGTCACCAGGGTGCTGGCCGCTGCCGGGGTCCGTGTGCTGGTGCTCTCGGCGAGCGGGGAGCAGGACGACGTGCTGCAGGCGGTCAAGGCCGGGGCGACGGGCTACCTGGTCAAGTCGGCGTCCCGCGAGGAGCTGCTCGATGCGGTGGAGCGGACGGCGGACGGCGACGCGGTGTTCACGCCGGGCCTGGCCGGGCTGGTCCTGGGGGAGTACCGGCGGCTGGCCGCGGTGCCGGAGTCGTCAGCGGCGCCGCGGCTCACTCAGCGCGAGACGGAGGTGCTGCGACTGGTCGCGAAGGGGCTGTCCTACAGGCAGATCGCCGAGCGGCTGGTGCTCTCGCACCGCACCGTGCAGAACCACGTGCAGAACACCCTGAACAAGCTGCAGCTGCACAACCGGGTCGAGCTCGTCCGCTATGCCATCGAGCAGGGCCTCGACGACCCCCCGACCTGACCTGCCGCGTTGGCCGGGACGGAAAGGAGGAGAAACGCCCCTCAGGCGCCCAGCCGATCGGCCGTCAGGCCATCTTCTCCTCCTTTTGGTGCCCGGCGGCGACCGCGAGGGTGTCGAGGATGCGCTGCAGCACCCACTCCGGGTGGTTCATGACCTGCTGCCAGGTGAACCGCAGGGTCCGCCATCCGGCGGCGACCAGGTTGGTGTGGCGGACCAGGTCGTCAACGAACGCGTCCCGACCGCCGTGGGTCTCGAAGCCGTCGCACTCGACGACGATCCTGAGTCGGGTGTGAGCCAGATCCACCCGGCCGACGAACGTGCCCCGGTAGCGGATCGTGACCTGTGGCTCGAACTCCGTGACACCGGCGGCCAGCAGTATTGCCCGGCAGCAGGACTCGAAGGCGTTGGCGGCCCTGGCGTCCAGCAGGGCCAGTCGACGGCGGATCCGCCGAACCCCGGGACCGCGCAGGGTGCCAGCCCGGGCGGCGAGCTCGTCGTAGGTGACCGTCCCACTGCGCAGTGCCGAGTCACCGACCGACAGCGCGGTCCCCAGGTCGCAGTCGCGCAGGCAGTCGAGCACCGTGCGCACCGCGTCCGTCACGCCGGCGGCGGCCTCCCCGGCGGTCACATCGCGGAAGTGCAGCACCACGTCGCTCCCCACGCGTTTCCGATGACCGTTGGCGCGCACGGTCAGGTGCACGACCTCGGCCGCGTCAGGCGGCAGCGCGAACCCGTGGTGCGCGGCGGCCGTCGTATGCGAGCGAGTGGCGTGAACCTGGCTGGCCAGCACAGTCGGTCGAGTGGCCTCGGGCAGGTGGTAGGCCCGGCCACGGCGTAGGACCTCCTCACTTCGGACCGCCCGTTGGAGCGCCCGGCGTGGCACGTGACCTCGCAGGCGGCTCCACCGTGCGCTGCCACCGAGGGCGCGCAGGGCTGGAACGGGATCCATGGCCGCAAGCCTGCGGTCGCCGAGTGCGGGCGCCCGGGTGGCTGAGGGAACTGTGGGAAGACGGGTCGCAGAGCGACCTGTGGACAGTCACGGCCGTCACAGAATGGAGGAGAGGATACGGCGCAGCGGGCGCGGCTGGGCGTGCGGCAACGCCGACCAAACCGGTTCTCCTCCTTTTCGTGACAGGTCGGGTCGTGAGCGCGGGACCGGAAGGCTAGAGGTCGGCCCAGCCCTTGCTGCGCTCGACGGCGGCCCGCCACCGGCGGTAGGCGTCGTCGTCGCGGTGGCCGGGCTCGAAGCGGCGATCCAGCCGCCAGGTCCCGGCCAGCTCCCCGGTCGAGGACCAGACGCCGCTGCCCAGGCCGGCGAGGAACGCCGCCCCCAGGCCGGTCGACTCCAGCAGCGGCGGCCGCTCGACCGGGCGGCCGAGGGTGTCGGCCTGCACCTGCATCAGCAGGTCGTTGGCCGCCGCGCCACCGTCGACGCGCAGCGTCGTGACGTCCGGCAGCAGCTCGATCACGTCGCGTACCTCGAAGGCGATCGCCTCCAGCGTCGCGCGCGCCAGGTGCGCGCGCGTCGTGCCGCGGGTGATGCCGAGGATCGTGCCGCGGGCGGCGGGATCCCAGTCCGGGGCGCCGAGACCGGTCAGCGCCGGCACGAAGACGACCCCGCCGCTGTCGGTCACGGTCGCCGCCAGTGCCTCCGACTCGGGTGCTTTGTCGATGATGCCGAGCCCGTCGCGCAGCCACTGCACCGCGGCGCCGGTCACGAAGATGGCGCCCTCCAGCGCGTAGGTGAGCTCGCCGGACGGCGCCATCCACGCCACCGTCGTCAGCAGCCCGGCGTCGGACCGCAACGGCTCGGACCCGGTGTTCACGAGCACGAAGGACCCGGTGCCGTAGGTGCACTTCGAGTCGCCGACCGCGTAGCAGGCCTGCCCGAACAGCGCCGCCTGCTGGTCGCCCGCGAGGCCGGACACCGGCAGGTCCAGGCCGAGGAAGGCGGCCGGGTCGGTGCGGCCCACCTCGCCGTACGACGGCACCACCTCCGGTAGTGCCGACCGCGGCACGCCCAGCAGCTCGCACAGCTCGTCCGACCAGTCGCCGGCGGTGATGTCGTAGAGCAGGGTCCGGGACGCGTTGGAGGCGTCGGTCGCGTGCACCCGCCCACCGGTGAGGCGCGCGACGAGGTAGGAGTCGACGGTGCCGACGACGACACCGCCGCCGGTGACGCCCGACCACGCCGGCTGGTCGTTCTCGGCCAGCCAGGTCAGCTTGGTGCCGGTGAAGTAGGGGTCGAACCGCAGCCCCGTCAGCTCGCGCACCCGGTCCTCGTGACCCTCGTCGCGCAGCCGGTCGCAGACCGCGGCCGAGCGCCGGTCCTGCCAGACGACGGCGCGGCGGGGCGCGGCCAGCGTCGAACGGTCCCACAGCACCGCGGTCTCCCGCTGGTTGGTGATGCCGATGCAGGTGACCTGGTGGCCCTTGAGCGCCTGCCGGCAGGCCGACAGGGTCGCCTGCCAGATCTGCTCGGGCTCGTGCTCCACCCAGCCGGGCCGGGGGAAGTGCTGCGGGAACTCCTCGTTTCCGCGGCCGACGACGGCTGCCGACTCGTCCACGACCAGCGCCGTCACGCCGGTCGTACCGGCGTCGATCGCGAGCACGGTCACGGGACGTCCGGTCCGGTGGCCTCGCGCAGCTTGTCCAGGACCAGCGGGTCGATGGCCCCGTCGGCCATGCGCTCCTCGTAGTTCTCCACGCCGGCCCAGTCGGCCAACGTCGCGAAGCCGATGGTCCGCAGCCGCCGCGCGACCTCCGCGTCGAGGTCGCCCTCCAGCGGCAGCAGCGAGGCCGGGTCCGGCTTGCCGAAGTAGAGCCGGTGCAGGTCGAGCAGCCGACGCAGCTCGGGCACCGGGTCGGGGTGGTCGTCGACGCGGAGGTCGACCTCGACGTCGCTCTCCCCGCCGTACCCGCCGTTCTTCCGTACGACGAGGAGGGCCGCGCTCTGCCGTCCCCGCCGGTCGCCGCCGGCCTCGTCGCCGGCCGCGAGCACCGCGAGCAGCCGGGCCGGCAGCGGGTCGCCGGAACGCTCGAGCCAGGTGCGCTCCATCGCCTCGACCACCTCGGGCCCGGTGAGGATGTTGCCCTGCACGGCGTAGCCGTCGCCGGCTCGCCCGCCCGCCCAGTCGTGGCAGGCGGAGCCGGTGAAGGTGGCGGCCCGCCCGGACGCGTCGACCACCCCGGCCTGTCGGTGGTCGCGCCCCTCGTCGGCGCCGGTCAGTGCGTCGAGCGTCTCGCTCGCACTGTGACCGTCGTGCAGCAGCCGCAGCCCCGCCGGGCGGTAGGAGAGGTTCGCCATCGCCTGCGTGGCGACAGCGCCGACGCCGACCTCGGCGGCCGGCACCGCGGCCCCCACCGCGAGGAACTTCGACGCGACCGCCACGCCCCACGACCCGTCGTGCGTCCCGGCCACCGAGAAGGTCATGCACGCGACCCTAGCGACGGTGCCTAGGATCGGCGGCATGCGCATCGGAGTCCTGACCGGCGGCGGCGACTGCCCTGGTCTCAACGCTGTCATCCGTGCCGTCGTCCGGAAGGGCACGACGGCATACGGCCACGAGTTCGTCGGGTTCCGTGACGGCTGGCGCGGGCCGCTCGAGGGCCACACGGTGCCGCTGGACGTCAAGGCGGTGCGCGGCATCCTGCCCCGGGGCGGGACCATCCTCGGGTCCTCGCGCACCAACCCGTTCCAGATCGAGGGCGGTGTCGCTCGCATCGAGTCCAACCTGCGCTCGCTCGGCGTCGAGGCACTGATCGCGATCGGCGGTGAGGACACCCTCGGGGTCGCGACCCGGCTGCACGAGCACGGCGTGCACGTCGTCGGCGTACCCAAGACCATCGACAACGACCTCAACGCCACCGACTACACGTTCGGCTTCGACACCGCGGTGAACATCGCGATGGAGGCGATCGACCGGCTGCACACCACGGCGGAGTCCCACCATCGCGCCCTCATCGTCGAGGTGATGGGCCGGCACGCCGGATGGATCGCCCTGCACGCCGGCATGGCGGGCGGGGCCAACGTGATCCTGATCCCCGAGGTGCCGTTCGACATCGACCGTGTGTGCGACTACGTCGAGAGCCGTTTCCGCACCAACTACTCACCGATCCTCGTGGTGTCCGAGGGTGCGACCCCGGCCGAGGGCACGATGACACTGGCGGCGGGTGAGCTCGACGCGTTCGGGCACGTGCGGCTCGGCGGCATCGGCCAGGTGCTGGAGAAGGAGATCGAGAAGCGCACCGGCAAGGAGGCCCGTACGACGGTGCTGGGCCACATCCAGCGAGGCGGGACACCCACGGCGTTCGACCGCTGGCTGGCCACCCGGTTCGGCCTGCACGCCATCGACGCGGTCAACGACGGCGACTGGGGCCGGATGGTCGCCCTGCGCGGCACCGACGTCGAGCGGGTGCCGCTCGGTGACGCCACCACCACCCTCAAGCTGGTGGACGCCGCCCTCTACGCCGAGGCCGAGGTCTTCTTCGGCTGACCAGCCGGCCGCCCAAACCCACCTCTTGTCGCCGCCGTCGGCGGTCACGGCGGCAACGAGGGGTCAGCTCGCGACGGCCGCCGCCGCGTCGACGATGCCGTAGCCGTAGACCGGCGTGAACACGCCGCGGGCACCGGCCCCCGGCGTACGCGCGGTCGAGGTCAGTGCCGTGTAGATC
>JBOGDY010000088.1:0-8210 GCA_050742955.1 Actinomycetes bacterium
GCCGGGCTCTGCCATGTGCCGTACCACTTGATGGCGCTGCTCACCGCTTCGGCGGGATGACGGAGAAGCGTCGCGAACGACGTCTCGATCCCGAGGTCGTTCGCCGCCCGCTCCCACAGCGGCAGGAACCAGCCGATGCGCGGGTCCTTGACGACGACCTGGTCGCGACCGACGAACTGGACCGCCAGCCAGCTGCGCAGCGCATGGAATGTCTCGGGCTCGTCGGCGGTGTGCGCGGTCTCCTGCCACGCCGCAGGCCGCGAGTCCCACACCGACACGCGACGCTCCCGGAGCAGCCGACGGTGGAAGTCCACCGCCCATCTCGGCTCCCCGAAGCCCTTGGGGTTCGTCGAGTCGGCCTGAACCTCCGGCTGGGGCACGTGGAAGCCGAGCTGACCCAGGATGCTGGTGAACAGGCTGGTGCCGCTGCGCCCGACCCCGGCCACCAGCACGAGCCGGCGTTGGCCGGCCCCGCCCTCCGGGTTGCTGCCCATACCTTTCCTCCGGTTCACCAGTCGTCGTGGTCAGGACGTCCCCGCCGAGGCGGGCCCGCGTGGGTCGGGCCACAGCCTCCGCACCACTCGTTCGGCCGCCCGGCCGTCCTCGAGGGCACAGTACTTGGTGCGGAAGACCTTGCGGAGCGCGGCGTTCTCATCGTCCCATGCCCGCTCCGACCGAAGCACGTCGGCCAGCTCCGCCTCGGTCGTGGTGACCGCACCAGGCGGCTCGGCCATGAGATCGAAGTAGGTGCCGCGCATCGTCCGGTAGACCTCCCAGTCCGGCGCGTAGATCACGATCGGTCGGTCGAGGACGGCGTAGTCGAACATCAGGGACGAGTAGTCCGTGACGAGCACGTCGGACGCCAGGGCGAGGTCTTCGATCGACGGGTGAGCGGCGACGTCGATGACCCGGCCCGTTGGCGTCTGCACGTCGCCTGCCGGCCGTGACGCATAGAAGTAGTGGGTCCGCATCATGATCACGTAGGTGGGGCCGAGCTGCTCCGCCAGCGCCGCGACGTCGAGGAGCGGCTCGAACTCCCGGGTGTACTCGCGGTGGGTCGGCGCATAGAGGACTGCCTTCTGGCCGGGCTCGATGCCCAGCCTCGCGCGCCGACGCGCGACGTCGTCGTCGTTCGCATTGGCCAGGACGTCGTTGCGCGGGTAGCCGGTCTCGAGACTCTCGTAGGTGCCGCTGGGGTAGACCCGTTCCCAGATCTCCGTGGTGAAGCTGTTGGCCGAGATGCTGTAGTCCCACCGCCCGACCCGACGGATCAGCCTCGGGAAGTTGAGGCGGGACCGGCTGATCGCCGCGTCCGCCAGATCCGTGCCCATCGTCTTCAGCGGCGTCCCGTGGTGGGTCTGCAGATGGATCTGACCGGACCTCTTGGTGATGTCGTTGGGGAAGTTGACGTTGTTCACGAAATAGGTCGCCCGCGCCATGGTCCGGTAGTAGTCACGGCTGCCCGCCACGACGTAGCGGACATCGGGTGGGATGACGTGCCGGGAGGCGGAGTTCACGACCCACACGCCCTGCAGCCACGGTGCGAGCCTGCGGGCCTCCTCGTAGATGGCCCGGGGGTTGCAGGAGTAGGCGGCGTACCAGTAGGCGGCGAAGACGGCGAGCCGGTCGTCCATCGGCCTGCGGCGCTGGATCGCGTAGTAGCGCCGCAGCATCCAGCTCCGCACCCGGACCCTGCCACGCCGGAGGCGGCGGTGGGCGCGGCGGAGCCGTCGTCCCCACGCGGCCCGTCGTCCGTCGGCCCAGCGGAGGACCCGGTAGGCCCGAAAGCTGTTGTGCTCGACCGCGGCCACCTCGAGGCGCAACCGTCGGCCACCGGGGAAGCCCTGCACACCGCGGCGATGCTTCATGTAGCTGCCCGACATCTGCGCGAAGAAGGCCTGGCGCCGGGCGGGCGGCAGCGCGTCGAGCAGGGATGTGTAGTGCCGAAGCATGGTACGGAGCAGGGTCCGGCGCTCGCCGTCCGACCCGATGGGCTGTCGATCGATGAGCTCGAACACCCGGTCGTACTGCTCGAAGACGTCGGAGGCCGAGCCTTCGGACCACTGCTTGCGCACCGCCTTCGGCAGCCGGCGGTGGACGTAACCCGCGCTGTCCAGCCTGGCGATACGTTGTGCCGTCATCAGCGCGAGGTAGGCCACCGCCACGTGCGAGCAGGCTCCGCCGCCGAAGCGGACGTCAATGCTCCTGAGGTGGCTCCGCCGGATGACCAGGTTGCCCAGTCGACCCGGAAGGCGCCCGTCAGCGGGTTGAGAGCGCACCTCGCCCAGGACGTCCCGCTCGATGTGGTCGACGAGCAGCACGTCGGGCTCGGTCCGGGACAGCTGCTCCGCGACCGCGTGCAGTACGCCAGCCTCGAGGTAGTCGCTCGCCTCCATGAACCAGACGTAGTCACCGGTGGCACGGTCGAGACCGATGTCGCGGGCCTGGCCGAGCCCGTGCGGGGTGCCGAGGCGGCGGACGCGGACCCGGTCATCGGTCGAGGCCAGCTCGGCGAGGATCGTCGGGGCGTGGTCGGCCGAGGCGTCGTCCACGACGACCACCTCGACATCCCCGAAACCCTGGTCGAGGATCGATCGCACGCATGCCCGCACGTAGGCCTGATGACGGCGCACGACCAGCACGACGCTCAACAGCGGCATGGGCCATCCTTCTCCGCCTGCGCCGGGCTCGAGGGACCACCTGCGCACTGAACCTGAGCCGGGAATGGGCGGGGTAGGCGCATCGCCGCCAGGCTACCGGACATCGTCGGCTGCGCTGGTCCGGCACGTACAGGGCGGATGGGGCCGGCCGAGGGCCACTCGGTATCGTTCTCCCCACTCCGGGACCAGACCAGCGATCGAGGAGCCATCGTGGCCGACGCGCACATCGCGACGGGGAGGTCGGCCAAGGGACCGATCTTCATCGTCGGCCCCATGGGCTCGGGTACGACGCTGTTGCGCCTGATCGTGGACAGCCACGACAACATCGCCATCGCTCAAGAGACAAGCATCATGCGGGGCTACCTGGCGCACAAGTGGATCCCGTTCAGCAAGGCCGGCGCGTGGTACCGCCGGCTCGGCTGGTCGGACGAGGAGCTCGACGACCGGATGCGCGAGTTCTACACCGGCATGTTCGAGCGCTTCGCGAGGGAACAAGGCAAGCAGCGGTGGGGGGACAAGACCCCATGGCACACGTGGCACCTGCGTCAGGCGTCCGAGCTCTTCCCCGATGCGGTGTTCGTAGCCACCATCCGTCACCCGGGCGCCGTCGCCGCTTCGGTGTCAGGGCGTTTCGACTGGAGCTGGCGGCGATGCGTCCGCCACTGGGTGGCGAACACCACGGAGCTGGTACATCGGGGCGGTGAGCTGGGTGACCGGTTCCTGCTCTGCCGCTACGAGGACCTCGTCCTCGAACCGGAGTCGACACTGCGCGAGCTGTTCGAATGGCTGGGTGAGCCGTGGTCGCCGCGGCTGCTCGAGCACCACCTCGTGCACTCCGAGCGTGGCACGCCGCCGCGCGTCGAGGGCTCCAGCCGCTCGGACGAGCCGATCAGCGCGAGCCGGATCTCCAGCTGGACACAGAACGTCACCGAGGAGAACTGGCGGGTGCTGCGGCAGGAGGCCGGGGCCCTGGCGCCGTTCTACGGCTACGACGTGGACGCGCCGGACGAGCTGCAGCCGATGAGCGTTGCCGGGAGCAGCCGCCGGCGGACGCTCACGGGCGCCGAGGTGAACACCCGGCGCAAGCAGTTCCAGGACCTTGCCGAGCTCGACCTCAGCTTCACGCCGTGGGCCGGGAACCGGATGCTCAAGCCCCAGCTGCTGCGCCAGCTCGGCCGTGCGCTGCGGGCGGAGCGCGAGCTGCAGGGGACTCCACCGCCGCCGGCCCCTCGACGGTCGGTCGTGGCACGGGCACGGACACTGGTGACCCGGGCACGCCACCGGGTCCGTGCCGGGGGCGGGCAACCGCGGCGCTGACGCAGCGGCGCCCTCGCTGAGCTGAGCCGCCGGTGGCCTACTCCCACTCGATGGTGCCCGGTGGCTTGGACGTCACGTCGAGCACGACGCGGTTGACCTCGCGCACCTCGTTCGTGATCCGCGTGGAGATGCGGGCCAGCACGCCGTAGGGCACGCGCGTCCAGTCTGCCGTCATCGCGTCCTCGGACGAGACCGGGCGAAGCACGACGGGGTGGCCGTAGCTGCGCCCGTCACCCTGCACCCCGACGGAGCGGACGTCGGCGAGCAGGACGACGGGGCACTGCCAGACGTCGCGGTCGAGCCCGGCGCGGGTGAGCTCCTCGCGGGCGATGAAGTCGGCCTCGCGCAGCACATCGAGCCGCTCCTGGGTGACCTCGCCGATGATGCGGATGCCGAGTCCCGGGCCGGGGAAGGGCTGCCGCCACACGATGGCCTCCGGCAGCCCCAGCTCGAGGCCCACCTTGCGCACCTCGTCCTTGAACAGCGTCCGCAACGGCTCGATCAGGGAGAACTGCAGGTCGTCGGGCAACCCGCCGACGTTGTGGTGCGACTTGATGTTGGCCGTCCCCGTGCCGCCCCCGGACTCGACCACGTCGGGATAGAGCGTGCCCTGCACGAGGAACTCCACCCGCTCGCCGTGGGCGCCGGCATCGGCCACGACCTCGCGTGCCGCCTCCTCGAAGACGCGGATGAACTCGCGGCCGATGGCCTTGCGCTTGTCCTCGGGGTCGGTCACCCCGGCCAGCGCGTCGAGGAAGCGCTTGGACGCGCCGGCCACGTGCAGCCGTACGCCGGTGGCGGCGACGTAGTCGCGCTCGACCTGCTCGGCCTCGCCCCGGCGCAGCAGGCCGTGGTCGACGAAGACACAGGTCAGCTGCTCGCCCACGGCCCGGTGGACCAGCGCGGCCGCCACCGCGGAGTCGACCCCGCCGGACAGCCCGCAGACGACCCGCTTGTCGCCGACCTGCGCACGGATCGTCTCGACCTGCTCGTCGATGACGTTGCTCATCGTCCAGGTGGGGCGCACCCCTGCCACGTCGTACAGGAAGCGCTCCAGCACCTGCTGGCCGTGGGCGGTGTGCAGCACCTCGGGGTGGAACTGCACGCCGGCGAGACGGCGGGAGCCGTCCTCGAACGCGGCCACCGGAGCACCCTCGGTGGTGGCCGTGACGACGAACCCCGGGGGCGCTTCAGCAACCGCGTCGCCGTGACTCATCCACACCGGCTGCTCCGCCGGGAGGCCGCGGAACAGCGCCCCCTCGTCCAGCACGGACAAGGGCGTACGACCGAACTCGGCCAGCCCGGTCCGCGCGACCGTCCCGCCGAGCGCCCGGGCCATCGCCTGGAAGCCGTAGCAGATGCCGAACGCCGGGACGCCCGCGTGGAACATCGCCGGATCGACGGCGGGCGCACCCTCGGCGTAGACCGAGGCGGGACCGCCGGACAGGATGATGGCGACCGGCTCCCGGGCGAGCATCTCGGCGACCGGCATCGTGTGCGGCACGATCTCGCTGTAGACCCGGGCCTCGCGGACCCGGCGGGCGATCAGCTGCGCGTACTGCGCGCCGAAGTCGACGACGAGGACGGTGTCGGGGCGCACGCTCACCCGACGCAGTCTAGGGCGCGGACAGTGGCCGGTCCCGCCGCCACGGCGGGTGCGGAAACTCGGTCGAGCACACCTGCTCGCGGGCCGTAGCCTCGACGCTCGTGCGTCACCTCCCCTTCGACGACCCGGGAACGCCGGACCTGCGGTCACCGGCACGTTTCCTGCTGTGGACCGGGGCGCGGCAGCGGCGCACCCTGCTGGTCGGCGTCGGCTACGGCGTGACCTGGATGGTCGCCCAGGCGCTGGTCCCGGCCGCCATCGGCCGGGGACTTGATGCCGGGGTCTCGGCCGGCGACCTCGGCGCCGCCGCGGGGTGGTCGGTGGTGGTCCTCCTGCTCGCTCTCACCCAGGCCGGCGCCGGCGTCCTGCGGCACCGGGTCGCGGTGGACAACTGGCTGCAGGCCTCGTTCCGGGCGATGCAGCTGCTGGCCCGGCATGCCGCCGAGGTCGGGGTCGCGATCCGGCGGCGGCTGCCTACCGGCGAGGTCGTCTCCGCCGCCACCAACGACGCGCTGCACATCGGCAGCGCCTTCGACGTCACCGCGCGCCTCGCCGGGGCGGTCGTCTCGTACGCCGTGGTCGCCGCCCTGCTGCTCGGCACCTCGACGGTGCTGGGCCTCGTGGTGCTGGTCGGGGTTCCCGTCACCGTCCTGTCCCTGGGACCGGTCCTGCGTCCGCTGCAGCGCCGGCAGCACACGCAGCGCGAGGTCGCGGGCCGGCTCACGGCGCTGGGCGCCGACACCGTCGCCGGGCTGCGGGTGCTGCGGGGGATCGGCGGCGAGAGGGCGTTCCTCGGTCGCTACCGTGACCAGTCCGAGGAGCTGCGCAGGGCCGGCCTCCGGGTGGCCGGGCTGCAGGCGACGCTCGACGCGGCGCAGGTGCTGCTCCCCGGCGTCTTCCTGGTGACGGTCACCTGGCTGGCCGCGCGGCTGGCGATCCAGGGCACGCTGACGCCGGGCGACATCGTCGCCTTCTACGGCTACGCGTTCTTCCTCGTCGTGCCCATCCGGACGGCCGTCGAGGCGGCCGACAAGATGACCCGGTCCCTGGTCGGCGCGCGGCGCATCATCGGCGTCCTGGGCACGACCCCGCAGATCGCCGACCCGGACCGGCCGGCACCGACACCGCCGGTGGGGGCGACCCTGGCCGACGCGCGGTCGGGGCTGGTCGTCCAGGCCGGCCGGCTCGTCGGCCTGGCCGGCCCCGACCCCGACGACACGGCTGCGATCGCGCACCGGTTGGGCCGACTGACCGACGACCACGGCGTGACACTCGGCGGCATCCCGCTGTCCCGGCTGCCCCGTCGGACGGTGCGGCGGCGGGTGCTGGTCTCGGAGGCCGAGCCCCGGCTGTTCACCGGAGCCCTGCGCGACGAGCTGGACCCGTGGGGCGGTGCGGGCGGTGACGCCGCCGTGCTCGACGCCCTGCACGTCTCCGCCGCCCAGGACGTGCTCGACGCCCTCCCCGAGGGCCTGGACGCGGTGGTCGACGAAGGGGGTCGTGGCTTCTCCGGCGGTCAGCGGCAGCGGCTGTCGCTGGCTCGCACCCTCGTCGCCGACCCCGAGGTGCTGGTGCTGGTCGAGCCCACCAGTGCAGTCGACGCCCACACCGAGGCTCTCGTCGCCGAGCGTCTGCTGGTAGCCCGCCACGGCCCCGACCGCTGCAACGGCAGGTCCCGCACCACGGTGGTCACGACGACCAGTCCCCTGGTGCTGCGGCGGTGCGACGAGGTCGCGCTGGTGCTCGCCGGTCGTGTCGTCGCCACCGGCACACACGAGAACCTCCTGCGCGAGCGCGCCGACTACCGCGACACCGTGATCCGAGGGGAGCAGCCGTGACCAACGCCAACCTCCTCCCCGTCGCCTCCGGCGCCGATGTCCGCCGGCGGGCGCGGGAGACCTTCGCCGCACACCGCCGCGCACTGCTCTGGCTGCTCGGACTGCACGCCCTCGCCGCCCTGGCCGCCGTCGTGGGTCCCCGCCTGCTCGGCGCGATCGTGCAGGCGGTCCGCGACGGCACCACGGACGCGCACGTCGACCGGCTGGCCGGTTGGCTCGCCGCTGCTGTCCTGGCCCAGACCGTGCTCACCTGGTTCGCCCGGCGGGCGTCCTTCCGGCTCGCTGAGACCGTGTTCGCCGAGCTGCGGCAGCGCTTTCTCGGTCGGGTGCTCGCGCTGCCCCTCTCCACGGTCGAGCGGGCCGGGACCGGCGACCTGGTGACGCGCAGCACGGGCGACGTGGAGGCGTTGGCCCGCACGGTCCGGTTCGCGGTCCCGGAGGTCATGGTCTCGGTGGTGACCGTCACGCTGACCGCGGCCGCGGCGTTCGCCACCGGGCCGCTGGTCGCGCTGCCCATGCTCGTCGGCGTGCCCCTGATCGCCGTGGGCACCCGCTGGTACCTCCGCCGGGCACCGGCGGGCTATCTGCGCGAGCGCGAGTGCTACGCGGCGTACAACGGGTCACTCGCCGAGACGGTGGAGGGCGCGCGCACCGTGGAGGCGCTCGGCCTGGGCCGGCGCCGGACCCGACGGATGGAGGCGGACCTCGCCGAGGCGCATGCCGCGGAGCGCTACACGCTGCGGCTGCGCACCGTGTGGTTCCCGACGATGGAGCTGGCCTACGCCCTGC
>JBOGDY010000089.1:0-8142 GCA_050742955.1 Actinomycetes bacterium
GGCCTGTGGACGACGGGTCAGGCCGGTTCTGCCGCGGCGAGCTCGACCGTGGCGGTGAGCGGCTCGTCGACCGCCTCGAACCGAAGCCGGGAGATGTGCCCGGCGGCCTGGAGGTCGTCGCTGGCCTGAGCCACCCGGTCCAGCGACTCCTGCGGGCCCGAGACCGTCGCCAGGGCAACCGGGGTGCGCATCGAGGTTTTGGCCTCGGACTTGGCCTTGCGCACCCCCGCCAGCACGACGGAGGTGTCCCGCAGGACGGCGGCCTCCACCCGGGCCGCGAGGTCCTCGAGCGGCTCGACCGCCGGCCAACCCCGGCGGTGCACCGACCCCTCCTGCCACCAGGACCAGACCTCCTCGGTGACGAACGGGAGGAAGGGCGCGAAGAGCCGCAGCTGCACTGACAGCGCGACGGCCAGGGTGGCCTTGGCGGAGTCGGCGGCCGGTCCGCCCCGCCCGCCGTAGGCGCGGTCCTTGACCAGCTCGAGGTAGTCGTCGCAGAACGTCCAGAAGAACGTCTCGGTGACCTCCAGCGCGCGGCTGTAGTTGTAGGCCTCCAGCGCCTCGGTCGCCTCCCGGACCACGCCGGCGAGCGTCGCCAGGAGCGCCCGGTCGAGCGGGTCGGACACCGCCGCGGGGTCCTCCACGGCGCCCGTGCTCAGCGCGAACCTGCTGGCGTTCAGGATCTTGATCGCCAGTCTCCGGCCGATCTTCATCTGGGTCTCGTCGAACGGGCTGTCGGTGCCCGGGCGGGCCCCCGCCGCCCGCCACCGCACCGCGTCCGACCCGTAGCGGTCGAGGATGTCGGTCGGCGTCACGACGTTGCCCTTGGACTTCGACATCTTCTTGCGGTCGGGGTCGACGACGAAGCCGGAGATCGCGGCGTGCGACCAGGGCACGGTCCCGTGCTCGAAGTGCGCGCGCACCACGGACGCGAACAGCCAGGTGCGGATGATCTCGTGCGCCTGCGGGCGCATGTCCATCGGGAAGGTCCGGGCGAACAGGTCGGGGTCGCGCTCCCAGCCGCAGACGATCTGCGGGGACAACGACGACGTCGCCCACGTGTCCATGACGTCGGGATCGGCGGCGAAGCCACCGGGGATGTCGCGCTGGTCCTCGGTGTAGCCGTCCGGGACGTGGGAGGACGGGTCGACCGGCAACCGGTCGTCCGCGGCCAGCAGCGGCTTGTCGTGGTCGGGCTGACCGTCCTCGTCCACCGGGTACCAGACCGGGAAGGGCACGCCGAAGAAGCGCTGCCGGCTGACCAGCCAGTCGCCGTTGAGCCCCTCCACCCAGTTCTCGTAGCGGTGCCGCATGTAGTCGGGCACCCAGGTGATCTCCCGCCCACGTTCGAGCATCGCCCGGCGCAGGTCCTCGTCCCGGCCGCCGTTGCGGATGTACCACTGCCGGCTGGTCACGATCTCCAGCGGCTTGTCGCCCTTCTCGTAGAAGTTGGCCATCCGCCTGGTCGGCGTCGGCTCGCCGTCGAGGTCGCCCGACCCGCGCAACAGCTCGACGATGCGGGCGCGGGCGGAGAAGGTGGTCTTGCCGGCAAGCTCCGCGTACGCCGAGGCGCCGGGCCCCTGTGCCAGCCACTCCGGCATGTCCCGCAGGATCCGCCCGTCGCGGCCGACGACGGACCGGGTGGGAAGGCGCAGCTCGCGCCACCAGTGCACGTCCGTCAGGTCGCCGAACGTGCAGCACATCGCGATGCCCGCGCCCTTGTCCGGCTCGGCCAGGTGATGGGCCAGCACGGGCAGCTCGACGTCGAACAGCGGGGAGCGCACCGTCGTACCGAACAGGTCCTGGTAGCGCTCGTCGTGGGGGTGGGCGACCAGCGCCACGCAGGCCGGGATGAGCTCGGGCCGGGTCGTCTCGACGTGCAGCGGGCCGGTCGGGCCGTGGAAGGCGACGCGGTGGAAGTGGCCGGGGTAGTCCCGGGCCTCCAGCTCGGCCTGGGCGACCGCGGTCTGGAAGGTGACGTCCCACAGCCCCGGCGCCTCGGCCTGGTAGGCCTCGCCGCGCTCGAGGTTGCGCAGGAACGCACGTTGGGATGCCACGATCGAGTCGTCGCTGATGGTCGTGTACATGTGGGACCAGTCGACGGACAGCCCGACCTGGCGCCAGAGGGCCTCGAAGGCCTTCTCGTCCTCCTCGGTGAGCTGCTCGCACAGGGCGATGAAGTTGCGCCGCGAGATCGGCAGCTGGTGCTTGGGGTCGGGATTCTCCGGCGGCGTGAAGCCGGGGTCGAACGGCAGTGACGGGTCGCAGCGCACGCCGAAGTAGTTCTGCACCCGCCGCTCGGTCGGCAGGCCGTTGTCGTCCCAGCCCATCGGGTAGAACACCTCGCGCCCGCGCATCCGCTGGTAGCGCGCCACGATGTCGGTGTGGGTGTAGGAGAAGACGTGGCCCACGTGCAGGGCGCCGCTCACCGTCGGCGGCGGGGTGTCGATGGAGAACACCTGCCCGCGCGTCCTGGACCGGTCGAACCGGTAGGTGCCCTCCCGGTCCCACACCTCGGTCCAGCGCGCCTCGAGCCCGTCGACGGTGGGCTTGTCCGGCACGCGCCGGGCGCCGGCCGCTGCCGTGGGCGGGGTCGTCTGCTGGTCCATGACCGGAAATCCTAGGTGCCGCCCGCCCTGCCTAGACTCGGCGGGCGTGACGGCAGAGCGGGCGGCGGAGGTCGAGCGGGCGATCATGGCCCGGGCCCCCGAGCACGACATCACCCCCACCCTCGACCGGGTCGCGGAGCTGGTCGACCTGCTGGGGTCGCCGCACCGGTCGGCACCGGTGATCCATGTGGCCGGCACCAACGGCAAGACCTCGACGACGCGGATGGTGGAGGCGTTGCTGCGCGGGTTCGGGCTGCGCACCGGCCGGTTCACCAGTCCGCACCTGCACAGCATGCGCGAGCGCATCAGCTTCGACGGGGTGCCCATCGACGAGGAGCGGTTCGTCGCGACCTACGACGACGTCGCGCCCTACCTCGACCTGGTCGACTCCCGGCACGAGGTGCCGCTGTCCTTCTTCGAGGTGCTCACCGCGATGGGCTACGCGAGCTTCGCCGACGCCCCGGTCGACGTCGCCGTGGTCGAGATCGGCATGGGTGGGTCCTGGGACGCCACCAACGTGGCGGACGCGCAGGTCGCCGTCGTCACCCCGATCGCGGTGGACCACGTCCACTTCCTCGGCAGCACCATCGAGGAGATCGCGGCCGAGAAGGCCGGCATCATCAAGCCCGGGTCCTACGGCGTGCTCGCTCAGCAGCCGGTCGAGGCCGCCGAGGTGCTGCTGCGCCGGTCGGTCGAGGTCGACGCGGTGGTGGCCCGCGAGGGGCTGGAGTTCGGTGTCCTGTCCCGCACGCTGGCCGTCGGCGGCCAGGTGCTGACCCTGCGCGGCCTGGCCGGTGAGTACGCCGACGTGTTCCTGCCCCTGGCCGGGGCGCACCAGGCCCACAACGCGGCCTGCGCGCTGGCCGCCGTCGAGGCATTCCTCGGCGGCGCGCACGAGGCCCGTGGCCAGCTGGACCTCGACCTGGTCCGCAGCTCGTTCGCGGGCGTCTCCTCCCCGGGTCGGCTCGAGGTCGTACGCCGGTCGCCGACCGTGCTGCTGGACGCGGCCCACAACCCGGCCGGGGCCGCGGCGACCGCCGAGGCCGTCGGCGAGTCGTTCGGGTTCACCCGCCTGGTCGGGGTCTTCGCCGCCATGGCCGACAAGGACGCCCGCGGCATGCTCGAGGCGTTCGAGCCGGTGCTCGCCGAGGTCGTGGTCAGCCAGAACACCGCCGCCCGGGCCATGCCCGCTGACGAGCTGGCCGCCGTCGCGGTCGAGGTCTTCGGGGCCGACCGCGTCGACGTGGTACCGCGGCTCGACGACGCGATCGACGCCGCGGTCGCGCTGGCCGAGGAGGAGGGCGACCTCGGCGGGGTCGGCGTGCTCGTGACCGGGTCGATCGTGACCGTGGCCGAGGCCCGGACGTTGCTAGGGGCCGGCTGAGTGCGGGTCCTGGGGACCAGCGTCCTCGTCTTCGAGTCGCTGGTGATCTTCTTCGCCACCCTGGTGGCGACCGACCTGAGCGACCTGGACGACGTCACGGTCTGGTCGGTCGGCGGGGCGGCCGCCCTGGCCTGCCTGCTGCTGGCCGGGCTGCTGCGCTTCCGGTGGGCCTACGTCGCCGGTTCAGCCCTGCAGGTCCTCGTGGTCGCGGGCGGCCTCGTCGTACCGGTGATGTTCGTGCTCGGCGTCCTGTTCGCCGGCCTGTGGTTCCTGGCGCTGCACCTGGGCCGCAAGGTCGAGCGGGCCCAGGGCGCAGGCGGGAACCCGCCCGCGCCGGGCTAGGCTGCCGCCCCGTGAGCGAACGCACCCTCCTCGTGGTCAAGCCCGACGCGGTGCGCCGCGGCCTGGTCGGGGAGGTGCTGGCGCGGTTCGAGCGCAAGGGCCTCGGCCTGGTCGCCATGGACCTGCGGACCATCGACGGTGAGCTCGCCGACACCCACTACGCCGAGCACGTCGAGCGCGACTTCTACCCGCCGCTGCGGACGTTCATCACGTCGGGGCCCCTGGTGGCCTGCGTGCTGGAGGGCGACGAGGCCATCGCGGTCGTGCGCACCCTCGTCGGGGTGACCGACGGGCGGAAGGCGGCCGGCGGCACGATCCGCGGCGACTTCTCGCTGTCGAACCGGGAGAACCTCGCACACGCGTCGGACTCGCCCGAGTCGGCGGCCCGCGAGATCTCCATCTTCTTCCCAAACCTTTAGAGTTCGGGACACGCCGCGCCTTTGGGCCCGGCACCCTCGCGCCGATACCATCAGGCACCAGCGCGGGCCGCCGGCGGCCCACGCCCGGCGACGACTCGGAAGGCCTCACCCCCCTCATGGGCAACAACATGTCGTTCATCGGCCGAGACATGGCCGTGGACCTCGGCACCGCCAACACGCTCGTCTACGTGCGGGGCAAGGGCATCGTGCTGAACGAGCCCTCCGTGGTGGCGATCAACACCAACACCGGCGGGATCCTGGCGGTCGGCGCCGAGGCCAAGAAGATGATCGGCCGCACCCCGGGCAACATCGTCGCGATCCGCCCGCTCAAGGACGGTGTGATCGCCGACTTCGACACCACCGAGCGGATGCTGCGCTACTTCATCCAGAAGGTGCACCGCCGCCGCCACCTGGCCAAGCCGCGCATCGTCGTGTGCGTGCCGAGCGGGATCACCGGCGTCGAGCAGCGGGCGGTCAAGGACGCCGGCTACGCCGCCGGCGCCCGCAAGGTCTACATCATCGAGGAGCCGATGGCCGCCGCGATCGGCGCCGGGCTGCCGGTGCACGAGCCGACCGGCAACATGGTCGTCGACATCGGCGGCGGCACCACCGAGGTCGCGGTGATCTCCCTCGGTGGCATCGTGACCAGCCAGTCCATCCGCACCGGTGGCGACGAGCTGGACACCGCGATCATCACGTACGTGAAGAAGGAGTACTCGCTCATGCTGGGCGAGCGCACCGCGGAAGAGATCAAGATGGCCATCGGGTCGGCCTTCCCGTCGCCGGACGAGCCGCACGCCGAGATCCGTGGGCGCGACCTGGTCTCCGGGCTGCCGAAGACGATCGTCGTGAGCGCCGAGGAGATCCGTAAGGCCATCGAGGAGCCGGTCAACTCCATCATCGACGCGGTCAAGACCACCCTGGACAAGTGCCCGCCGGAGCTCTCCGGCGACGTGATGGACCGTGGCATCGTGATCACCGGTGGGGGTGCGCTGCTGAAGGGCCTCGACGAGCGCCTGCGGCACGAGACCGGCATGCCGATCCACCTCACCGACCGGCCGCTGGACTCGGTGGCCATGGGCTCGGGCAAGTGCGTGGAGGAGTTCGAGGCCCTCCAGCAGGTGCTCATCTCCGAGCCTCGCCACTGATTGCCTGGCACTGACCGTGCCCCCCGCGCGTTAGCGGCAGTGGCATGAACCGTGACACCCGCCGAACCAGGCTCCTGCTGGCCCTGCTGCTGGCGACCTCCGTCAGCCTCATCGCCATCGACCAGCGAGGCGGCGACGACTCGCCGCTGGACGGTGTGCGCTCCCTGGCCGCGGCCATCTTCGGCCCGGTCGAGCGCGCGGCCGCTGCCATCGCCGGTCCGGTGGCCGACGTCGTGGACGACGTCGGGCGCCTGGGTGAGGGCACGGAGGAGGCCGCCCGGCTGGACAAGGAGAACCAGGAGCTGCGTCGCCAGCTGCGCACCAGCCAGCTGGCCCGCAACCGGGCCGACGAGCTCGACGAGCTGCTGCGGGTGGCCGGCGCCGGGCGCTACCGCGTCGTCCCGGCGCAGGTGATCGCGGTCGGGGCGGCCCAGACCTTCTCCTGGACGGTGACCCTCGACGCCGGGAGCCGGGACGGCATCAGGCCGGACATGACGGTCATCAACGGCGACGGGCTGGTCGGGCGGGTGAAGACGGTCGGACCCGCGAGCGCGACCGTGCTGCTCGCGGTCGACCCGGGCTCGGCCGTCGGTGTCCGGATGGAGCGGTCGATGGAGGTCGGCATCACCTCCGGCCGGGGCGCCGCCGACGGCAGCGACCTCGACCTGCAGCTGCTCGACGGGCAGTCGACGGTCGTCAAGGGCGACCGCCTGGTCACGTTCGGGTCGCGGCGCTCCACGCCGTACGTCCCCGGCGTGCCCGTCGGGCAGGTGACCTCCGTCACCGGCAGGCCCGGCGACCTGACCCGCAGCGCAACCGTGCGGCCCTTCGTCGACTTCACCGCGCTGGACCTGGTGGGGGTGGTGGTCCAGCCGCCGCGCACCGACCCCCGTGACGCCGTGCTCCCGCCCCGCCCCCGACCCGGGGCCACCCCCACGCCCACGGTCACGGTGACCGTCACCCCGGAGCCCGACGGTGGCTGAGCTGCCGTCGTCCCGGGTCGCGCTCGCGGCGGGCGTGCTGCTGGTGGCCCTCGCCGTGCAGGTCACGTTCCTGTCCCGGCTGCCGCTGCCGGGCGCCACCCCCGACCTGGTGCTGGTGGCGGTGGTCGCGTTCGGGCTGGCACACGGCCCGGGCTTCGGGCTGGTCTCCGGGTTCGGGGTCGGACTGGCGACCGACCTGGTGCCGCCGGCCGACCACGCGATCGGGCGGTGGGCGCTGGTCCTGTGCGTGATCGGCTACCTGGCGGGGCTGCTGCGGGCGGAGAGCCGAAGCTCGGCGCTGGTGCCCCTGGTGGTGGTGGGGGTGGCGGCCGCCGCGTCGGTGCTGATGTACGCCGGGCTCGGGCTGCTCATCGAGGACGCCAACGTCTCCTGGCCCGCCGCGACCCGGCTGGTGCCCACCGCCGTTCTCTACGATGTGGTGCTCAGCCCGTTCGTCGTCTCGGCCGTCCTCGGGCTGGTGCGCCGCGTCGAGGCCGACCCGACGTTCCGGCACTGATGCGGTCGAGGCCCGACGGGGAAGGGGGACCAGCCCGGTGAGCGAGCGGTCGCGGCTGCGCCTGGTGGTGCTGCAGGTCCTCGTGCTGTCCCTGCTCGCCACCCTGCTCGGCCGGCTCTGGTACCTGCAGGTCGTCGCGGCCGAGAACTACCAGCGGGCGGCCACCGAGAACCGCACCCGGGAGATCGTCACGCCGGCCGCCCGCGGCATGATCCTGGACGCCCGGGGCCGCCCCCTGGCGCGCAACCAGACGGCGCTGGTGGTGTCGATCAGCCGGACCGAGCTGCTGCGCCAGCGGGACGGCGGTCGTGCGCTGGTCGCGAAGGTGGCGGAGGTCATCGACGAGCCGTTCCGGGACGTCTGGGAGAAGACGCGCCTGTGCGGCACCGAGGGCGCCCCGCCGGCGCCCAAGTGCTTCAACGGCTCGCCCTACCAGCCGATCCCGGTGACCGACGAGGCCGACACCCAGATGGCGCTGCAGATCATGGAGCGCCGCGAGGACTTCCCGGGGGTCACCGCCGAGCTGACCGGGGTGAGGAGCTACCCCGGCCCGCTCGGGGCCAACGCCGCGCACCTGCTGGGCTACCTCGGCCCGGTCACCGACGAGGAGCTGGCCGAACGGGCGAGCACCTCCACGGCGGCGAGCAACGAGACCGTCCTCAAGCGCACCGACCTGATCGGGCGGGCCGGCCTCGAGCGGCAGTACGACGCGGACCTGCGCGGCGTCCCGGGGGTCAAGA